>JBIPMO010000295.1:0-3861 GCA_044369085.1 Phycisphaerales bacterium | reverse complement strand
CGGGGGGCGATGAAGCTGGTCATGCTCGGGCGTGACGAGACGGTGGCGAAGCTGGCGCTGGCGGCTCTGGATGCGCAGCCGAGCGCGATGACGGCGGAGCTGGCGCGGATCGCGCTCTTGCCGACGTTCCGTCGCGGGGACAAGGCTTTGTTCATGCGTCTGTTCTTCGCGATGACGCAGGAAGATCAGCAGACTCCGCTGCACGCGGACCTGCTGTGGAGCGTTGCCCGTGAGGACCTGGGGACGACGAGCGATGACAAGCTGCTGTCGGCTCTGCGGCTGAGCGTTCGGCGGTCGAGTATGGCGGAGGATGCGGCGGAGCTGGCGCCTGCGCTCAAGCGTGTGTTCGGGGAGAACGGGCCGCGGTCGATGATCGCGGCGCTGCTCGACCGGGCGCCGGATGAGAGCACGAAGAAGAAGCTGCAGGAGCTTGGGGGGAAGTACTGAGCGGGCGCTTCAGATAGGGGCCTGTCACTGTCGTTCCGGGCTCGTTCGGATCGGTTCAGATGGGGAGGTCGTCGTCGAGCTGTTCGGCGGCCCAGTCGGGGGCGCCCTTGTCGGGCCCGCCACCATCGCGGAAGTTCTGCTCGGGGCCTGACTTCTTGCCCGGGGCGAAGGAGTATGAACCCGCAGCGGCAGCGCCCGGCCCGCCGCCCCCGGAGGAACCCGGCTGGCTGGATCGCGGGGCTGGTGGGGGCGTGAACGAACCGCGAGAGAGGTTCTTGAAGCGCGTGGTGGGGGCGTGCCAGGTGAGTTCGACGGTGCCGGTGGGCCCGTTGCGCTGCTTGGCGATGATGACCTCGGCGACGCCGACCTTGTCGGGGTTTTCCTCGGCCCAGCCGGGCTCGTGCTGGTGGTAGTACTCCTCGCGATGGAGGAGCATGATGACGTCGGCATCCTGCTCGATGCTGCCCGATTCGCGGAGGTCGGCCATGCGCGGGCGGTGTCCTTCGCGCTGCTCGGCACCGCGGTTGAGCTGGGCGAGACACACGATGGGGATGTTGAGCTCGCGGGCGAGGGCCTTGATGCCGCGGCTGATGGCGCTGACCTCGGCCTGACGGCTCTCGCGGGCGGCGCCCGGGGCGGTCATGAGCTGGAGGTAGTCGATCATGATGCACTTGACCTGGTGCTGTGCGACCATGCGGCGGGCCTTGGCGCGGAGCATGAGCACCGTGAGGCCCGGCGTGTCATCGATGAAGATGGGGGCCTCGGAGAGCTGCCCGCACGACATGGCCAGGGCCTTGAAGTCGTCCTGATTCATCAGGTTCTTGCGCATCTTGTGGCTGTCGACGCCCGAATGGGCGCAGAGCAGACGCTGCGTGACGCTCTGGCGGCTCATTTCCATCGAGAAGAAGCCGATGGGGGTGGTGGAACCCTTCTCGTTGTGCGGCTGGCCCGCGAAGGCGATCTGCTCGGCGAGGTTGAGGGCGAAGGCGGTCTTTCCCATGGAAGGGCGGGCGGCGACGATGAGGAGTTCGCCGGCCTGGAGGCCGCTCGTCATCTCGTCGAGGTCGTAGAAGCCGGTGGCGAGGCCGGTGATGGTCTGGCCGGTCTGGGCCAGCATGTCGAGCATGTTGAGGGTCTGCTCGAGGAGTCGAGCGAGGCTCTCGGTGTCCATGCCGACGGCCTGCTCGGCGATCTGGAAGATCATCTGCTCGGCCTTGTCGAGGATCTCGCGGGCAGCGCCGGACTCGAACTCGCCGGAGTGGTAGGCGTCGTAGAGGATCTGGCCCGATGCGTCGATGAGGCGGCGGAGCTGGGCCTTCTCGCGGACGATGCGGGCGTAGTGGGGGGCGTTGGCGGCGCTGGGGACGCTCTCGGCGAGCTGGACGAGGTAATCGGTCCCGCCGACATCCTTGAGCACATCCTTGTCGCGGAGGGTCTCGTTGAGCTGGACGAGGTCGCCCGAGCGGTGCTGGTCGTGGTTCTTGACGAGCGCATCGAAGATCGCGGCGTGGGCCTCGCTGTAGAAATAGTCGGCATTGGGGATCATGCCGATGATGTCGGTGGTGACCTTGTGGTCGAGGATCATCGATCCCAGCAGCGACATCTCCGCTTCCAGCGAGTGGGGCGGCAGGCGGTCAAAGAGCTTCTGGAGGTTGCGCGTCGGGCGGTTGCCCGGCGGCGCGTTGCGGGGACGCGGGCCCTGACCATCACCGCCTCCGCCGGGGCCGGAGTAACGGGTGAAGTCGAAGTTGCTTTGCGGGACTGTTGACATCGGACGGGCGAGCGTAGGCGAGGTGCGGGGTCGAAAGGGGGACGCGACACGCAATCCACAGGTTCGACGCTTTTCGCCCCGGCGGTTGACAAGCCGGGCGGTAGGCACCCTGCCCAGCGGTATGCTGTTTCTGCTCTCGTATCGCAACACCGAAGGAGAAACCACATGCGTCAGCCCCGTGTGTCGTTTGGCCTGGTGATCGTGGTCGGGGCCGCCGTTTGCGGGGCATCGCTCGTGGCCTCGGCGGCGGAACTCGTGCGGTCGCCTGTGCCGGTGGCGGTGAAGAAGTTCCCGGCGGAAGAGGGGCACAAGAACCGCGCGGCGAAGCTGCGTGAGTCCGGGTTGACGCTTCTGGATGCGATCAAGAAGGCCGAGCCGGCGGGGGGCGGGCCGGCGTTGTTCGTCAGCGCGAACGCGGGCAAGAAGGACTCTGACTTTGTGATCCAGGTGGAGTGCTTCGCGGGGGGCGGTCTGAAGTTCGTGCGCGTCACCAAGGGCGAGGTGAAGAAGATGCCCGATGACAAGCACTCGAAATACGAAATCGCCGACCCGGCGGCGGCCGCGGAGGCGATGAAGAAGTTCACGCTCGCCGATGGGATCCGTCTGGCGGTGAAGGAGAAGCCGGGCGACCCGATCGTGGCGCAGGCGTACACATCCGGCGGCAAGGTGCTGATCGAGGTTCGGATGGTCGATGGCGATGACCTGTGGGCGGTGGATATCGATCCGGCGACGGGCAAGATCACCGAGTGAGGGCGGGGGGTTCGCGTGAAGGGTGGCCCGGGCGTGACTACGCTTGGGGCATGGCCCAGAACGCTCCCGCCGCCGATGCATTCTCGATGGATGAACTGCTGCCCGACCCGCTGCCCGCGGACCCGCTGGCGTTGTGGAAGGGCTGGTTCGATGAGGCGCACTCCAAGAAGGTGCAGCCGAACCCCAACTGCTTCACGCTCGCGACGATCGATCCTGATGGTCGGCCCTCAGCGCGGATCGTGCTGTGCAAGGGGATGAACCTCGCGGCGGATGCGGGGTACATCGTGTTCCACACCAACTACAACGGGCGCAAGGGGCGGGCGCTGGCGGCGAATCCGCGGGCGTGCGCGGTGTTCCACTGGGATGACCTTGATAAGCAGGTGCGGATCGAGGGGCCGGTGGTGAAGAGCCCGGCGGCGGAGAGCGATGCGTACTACCAGACGCGGCCGCTGGAGCGGCGGATCGGGGCGTGGGCCAGCAACCAGAGCGAGCCGCTCGAAAGCCGCGAGCAACTGCTGATGCAGGCGATGGAGGTGATGCAGCGTTTCGGGGTGGCGATGGATGATGAGAAGGCGCAGCTTCCGCGGCCGCCGCACTGGGGCGGGTTCCGGCTCTGGGCGGAGTGGGTGGAGGTTTGGATCGGCGGCCCGGGGCGGCTGCACGAGCGGGCGCGGTGGACGCGGACGCTGACGCCGAAAGCCGACGGGTTCGCCCCCAGCGCGTGGAACAAGACGCGGCTGCAGCCGTAAGGGGAAGGCACCGAGGCCTCGAGCCATCAAGCCACCGAGTGGGGACGGGCTGCGGTAGGCTGATGTCTTGGCTTCTTGCTTCATGCCTTTCACTTGATGCCTTGCTGGCTGGATGCCTCGGTGCCTTCCCCATGAAGTACGTGA
>JBIPMO010000071.1:0-12407 GCA_044369085.1 Phycisphaerales bacterium | reverse complement strand
GCAACCGACTTCGGATGCGTCGCCATGGCCGCATCGGCATCGAGCACGAGGTACGGGTATCGCTCCCGCGACTTCTCCCACGCGCCGCGCAGCTCATCAGCCGTCACCGGCTCGTATCCGAAGTGGATGGACGTGCGCAGGATGTAGTGGTTCGTCAGTTCGGCGATGGCGGGGAAGTCGGCGGGCTGGACGGGGCGGGGGAGCATGTTCGGGGTGTGGGAGACGAGGCCCTTCAGGTTGCCATGCCCGCGTACACGATGCGCTTGCGTTCCCGCCGCGGGTCGGGCTCGGGCACGGCCGAGAGCAGGGCCCGGGTGTACGGGTGCTGCGGAGACTTCATGATGCGGTCGCGGGGGCCCTCTTCGACGATCTTGCCCTTGTACATCACCGCGACCCGGTCACAGATGTGCTGGATCACGGCCATATCGTGGCTGATGAAGAGGTAGCTCAGCCCCATCTCATCGCGCAGATCAGCGAGCAGATTCAAGATCTGCGCCTGGATCGAGACATCCAGGGCGCTGGTGGGCTCGTCGCACACGATGAACCGCGGGCTCAGAGCCAGGGCCCGAGCGATCCCGATCCGCTGCCGCTGCCCGCCGCTGAACTCGTGGGGGTAGCGGTCGGCGGCGGCCCGGGGCATGCCGCACCGCTCGAGCAGACTTTCAACCTTGTGCCGCAGTTCATCGCGCGATGAGACGAGGTTGTGGACCTGAAGCGGCTCGCCGACGATCGCGGCGATCCGCATCCGCGGGTTCAGCGACCCCGCCGGGTCCTGAAAGATGATCTGCATCTGCCGGCGCAGAGCCTTGAGGGCCGGACCCTTGGCGGCGTAGACATCGCGGCCATCGAACGTGACGGTGCCCGAGGTCTTGGGGATCAGGCGGAGGATCGATCTTCCCACGGTGGTCTTGCCGCAGCCCGATTCGCCGACGAGCCCGAGCACCTCGCCCGGCTTCACGTGGAAGCTGATGTCATCGACCGCCTTGATGTGGTCGACGGTGCGCTGGAGCAGCCCAGCGCGCACGGGGAAGTGCGTCGCGAGGTTGCGCACATCAAGCAGCGGAGACGTGTCGGGGGCGGCGGGCATCGGCGAATGGTAAGCAACCCTCCAGCCGCGATCGGACGATTGGCATCGCTCATGCCCCGTGCTACCGTAGGCCGAGAGTATGTCCAGCGTTTCCGGGCTTGCGGAGGTGATGTCGCATGAGCCACGGTTCTGATGAGGCATCCGGGGGGGCCGGGGGTCCGGGGGGATCCGTTGATAGCGCGGCTCTGCTGCTCAAGCCCGGAGCCCCGGCCCCACCGCCGCACGAGGCTTCCGCCGAGGAGCGCGAGGCATACTGGCTCAAGTGGGTCTACCAGGGCGACTCGGTCCCGCAGCTCACCATCCGAGCGGTCCTGATGGGTGGTGTTCTGGGCATGCTGATGAGCGTGTCCAACCTGTACACGACGCTGAAGATCGGCTGGCTGTTCGGCGTGGCCATCACCGCGTGCGTGATGTCGTACGTCATCTGGAACCTCATGCGGGCCCTGAGCTTCGGGCGGCTGAGCCAGATGTCGATCCTCGAGAACGCCTGCATGGCATCGACCGCTTCGGCCGCCGGGTACTCGACCGGGTCGACGATCGCGACCATGTTCGGCGCGATGTTGATCATCAAGGGCGAAGCCGCGGGCGGGAACATCTCCACCCTGTCGGTCTCGCCCTGGTACATCGTCGCCGCGTTCACGCTCTGCACGGCGGCGCTGGGTGTCTTCCTCGCCGTCCCGATGAAACGGCAGATGATCAACCGCGAGCAGTTGCCCTTCCCCTCGGGGATCGCGGCGGCCGCGACGCTGCGCAGCCTCTACAGCCAAGGCAGGGAGGCGGTGCTGCAGGCCTACGTGCTGATCGCCGCCCTCTTTGGCGGGGTGCTGATCGGCCTGCTCAACACCGGCAAAGAGACCTACGCCGGCGTGGTGAAGAGCCCGGACCAGGTCCCCAGGATCATGGCGTGGCTGGATGTGAAGGTGTTCGGGCGGCTGCCGGAACTGATCCCGCACAACGGTGTGGCCCAGGTGAGCCCGACGGGCCAGTTGATCAACGCGCTCAAGCCCGATGGGTCCCTCGATGTTTCCCGTGGCAAGCTGTTCCCCGGCTTCGGCTTCGAGCCCAGCGGCCTCCTCATCGCGGCGGGCATGCTGGTGGGGCTGCGGAGTTCGCTCTCGATCGTGGCGGCGTCGATCGTGCTGTACCTCTGGGTGGGGCCTTGGCTCGTGGCCCAGGACACGGCGCACGCGGCGGCGGATGGGTATGTGAAGTCGCTCCAACTCAACGGAGCGGGGACGACATTTCGGCTCGCGGTCTGGTCGCTCTGGGGCGGCACAGCGACGATGGTGATGGCGAGCCTCACGGCCGTCGCCCTGCAGTGGCGCACGCTCGCCCGCGCCTTCGGTGTGCTCAAGGGCACCACGCCGGTCGGCGCTTCCACAGGCGCCGAGGCATCGCTTGAGGTGCCGACCAGGTGGTTCATCATCGGCATGATCCCGATCAGCTTTGCGCTCATGTTCGTGCAGATGATCGGCTTCCAGATGGCGTGGTACTACGGGCTGGCGGCCGTCGCCATGTCCTTCGTCCTGGCGCTCGTCGCCTGCCGCGCGACCGGCGAGACCGACACCACGCCGATCGGCGCCATGGGCAAGGTCATGCAGCTCGTCTTCGCGGTGATCCACCCCGGGCACGTGCCCTCGAACCTCGCCTCGGCGGGCGTGGCGGCCAACGGGGCCAGCGCCGCGGCCGACCTGCTGACGGACCTCAAGACCGGCTACCTGCTCGGCGCAAACCCGCGGCGGCAGTTCATCGCGCAGTTCGTCGGGATCTTCTTCGGCACCGCTGCGATCGTTCCGGCGTGGTACCTGATGGTGCCCGACAAGGCGGCGCTGGACAAGTACCCCGCGCCCTCGACCCAGCAGTGGGCCGCGGTGGCGCGGCTGCTGACCGAGGGGGTCCATAACCTGCCGCTGTCGGCGCAATGGGCGATCCTGATCGGCGCCTTGGTCGGAGTCGGGCTGCCGGTGCTCGAAAGCTTCATGCCGCGCAGGGTGCGGCCCTACATGCCCTCGGCCATGGGGCTTGGGCTCTCGTGGATCATGCCCTTTTCCAACGCACTTGCCTTCGGCATCGGCGCGGTGATCGCGTGGATCTGGACGAAGCTGGCCAGGTCGACATCGTCCTACATGGTTCCAGTCGCATCAGGGCTGATCGCGGGTGAAGGGCTCGTGAAGGCCTTCATCGCGATGTCCGCGACGGTGCTCGGCCTCTGGGCCGCTAAGGGCTGATCGATCCGTGATCCCAGATTGCCCGATGCTGCTCAGCGGACCTCGATGCCGCCGGGGTAGGCCGAGTACTGCTTGTTGCCCACGTTGAAGGCGACGATCTTGCTGCCCTTGGTCGGCAGGAAGAGCAGCCAGAGCGACTGGTCGGTCTTGGTGCGGCTGAGGCTCGGGGTCTCGGAGAGAGCCCGGATCGGGTTGCCAGCGCTGTAGCGGATCTGGACGGTATCGCCCTCGGCGTAGACGAAGCCGACGGCCTCGAAGGTGTTGCCCTTGTCATCGATGAGCATGGGCGAGCCGAGGCGCTCGGCCATCTCGACGCTGCGCCCCAGCAGGCTGCGCTTGCCCGCGTCGGAGAGCTCGATCTTGATCATGCCGACATCGGCGGGGACGAAGAACTCGCTCACGCGGAGGTTCTTGTCGACCGCTCGATCGTTCATCATGTCCTTGCTGATGGTGTGCGACCCGCCCACGATCTCGTTCTTCTCGTTGACTTCGAGCGGGCCGCGGTTGGACTTGTTGAACTGGTAGCCGCCGGGGAGGCTCTTGGACGGCTCGACGCCTTCGAACTGCCCCGACTGCTTCTGGATGTTGACCGAAGCGGTCGTGTCGACCGGGCCGGAGAGCCCGCCGCCGCCCGCGCCGAACTTGGAGAACATGGAGCGGTCCGTGATGGCCGCATCGCGGGCCTGAACGCTCGCGAACGATGCGGACTTGAGCCCGGACTCGGGGGTCACATCCAGCCGATTGTTCTTGACGATCAGCGAAAGCGGCTTGTGCCCGGGGGGGACGATGAACTCAAAGACGAAGGAGGTCTCGGAGGCCCCACCCTTGGTGGCGATGAACACCTCGTTCGCATCGAAGCGGAAGCGATAGTGGCTCGTCGAGCCCGCATCGGGGGGCGCGATGCAGGAGATGGGCTGGATCACCGTCGAACGGCCATCCTCATCGCTCGCGATCAGGCTGATCTGACCGACACCCATGATGCTGTTGCCCTGCTTCTCCTTCGAGCCGGAGTTCATCTTGATGACGAATCCGTGCAGCGAGGAGCCCTCGGGCGGGTTCGAGCCGTCGATCATGACCGCCTGCTGCTTCACGGCGTTTCCGTCGCGACCGACCAGGAACGTATCTGAAAGGATCGTGGCGACGGTGCCCGCGACGGAGTACGTCCCGAGCAGCTCGAAATCAGTGGGCAGCCACGTGTTCCGCGTGGCTCCCTGGAAGGTCATCCGCTGCATGTGGCCGATGACCTGGGCATTCGGCCGATACGTGGCGAGCGGCGTCGCGCTCGCGAACGCCCCGCCCGACAGGTGGCCGTACAGCGCAACCACCCACCGGTCGACGGGGATCCACAGGTTGCTGCTGTAGACGGGGCTGCCGTTCTTCTCTTCGATGGGCTTGTAGCCCATGATCACCGCACCGACCGGTGCGTAGGCGAGCCCCACCGCGACGATGCCGACGCTGATGAACGAGACGACCGCGCCAAACGAGATCCCGCCGATCGTGTTGGTGAGGTCGGAGAAGTCAAGGTTCGCGGGGGCCAGCGAGTCCGCGATCACGCGGAACAGGCCGAGCGACAGGGCGTAGGGCAGCAGAAGCCCGAGCATGTAGGCGTTGCTCTGCAGCAGGCTGCCCAGGAAGGAACTCGAATCCTTCGACAGGCCCATGAGCATGGCCGCCGTCGGCTCCCACGCGGCGAAGGCGATGCCGCCCGCCGCGAGCGCGCACACGGCCGCGAGGAACGCGGTGAACAGCCCGAACCCCTTGCCCTTGGTCGACCAGATGACCGGGATGAGCAGGAACATGACGGCGATGAGGGCGTTGAAGATCATGACAAGGTCCTTCGATGCGCGGGTCGATGCGGGGGGCGATGCTCGGTTCGGGGATTCGGGGGTCGATCGGTCCGGGCCCGTTCGACCCCGCGTGCGCGGGGAACGATTCGCGGCTCAGGCCTTCTTGGTCGGCGGCGGGGCCACCGCGGCCGTCTTAGGCGGCGCGGACTGACCCGCCGGAGCGGCGGGCCGGGGCGCTTCCTGCGGCTGGGTGATGCGGATCACTTCTTCGACGGAGGTGTTCCCCAGGATCGCGTGTTGCAGTGCCGCGGCCTGGAGGCTCGGACGCTTCTTGGTCCGGAAGACTGCCTTCAGGCCGGTGATGTCGTTCTGAGCGATCAGCTCGCGCTCCTCATTGCCGATGGGGTAGACCTCGAAGATGCCGACCTGTCCGAAGAAGCCCGACCCGCCGCACTGCGGGCAGGTCGCGGGCTTGTCCTTGATCAGCACCTGGCCGGACTTCTTGAAAAGCTGCTTGGTATCCGCGGGCAGCCCGAGCTTCTTGAGCATGTCCGGAGCGGGCTGGAAGGCCACGCGGCAGTTCTGGCACAGCCTTCGCGCCAGCCGCGAACCGATGACCCCGTGCAGGCTCTTGGCGGCCAGCTTCTGATCGCCCACCGCTTTGGCGTAGCGCTGCAGCGCCAGCAGCGCACCATCGACGGGGATGCTCAGGTAGACGCGGGTGCGGTCGGTGTCAGATTTGGCGCACTCCTTGCCCGTGTTGTCATCGGGCATCTCGGCCACCGCGACGACATCGGGGTCGCGGCGCAGGATCGAGCGCACCGTGGTGCTGAACTCGGCCCCATCGGCCTTGGGGTCGAACTTGTTCTGGCGGACACCCTCGATGGTCAGTTGCGGCTCGAACTCGATCGTCTGCACGTTGCTGGTGTACGCATCGTGGGCGCGGGTGAAGGCGTAGAGGGTGGTGGTGCGGCCGTTGTCCTGCGGCGCCACCAGCAGGACCACGCCGGTCTTGGTCTCGATGAGTTCCTTGACATCCTTGAGCTGCGACTCGAGGAACCCCAGGTCATCGAGCTTGCGGGTCACCTGCCGCTCGGGGTCGAGCAGCAGCGACATCTGCACCCCCTGGGCGTTTCCGAGCGTGGTCACGCGAGCGGGGGTCAGGTTGCCCGGGCCCGACGGGCCGAGCTTGAAATCGCCGACCAGCCGGCGGCGGCGGTCCTGAAGGTCCAGCCCGGCCGCGGCCTTGTACACATCGATCACCCCGATGGCCATCGCCGGCTGGAGCGGGTCGAGCTTTTGATACACACCATCCACCAGCGCCGCAACGGCGTAGCTGCCCTCCTTGGAGGGGGCGATGTCGAGCTGGTAGCCGCGCACATCGATGAGCTTCATGATCAGCGCCTCGGCGGTGGTCCGAAGCTCGTACTCCGGGGCCTCCTTGGCCGGGACGGCCAGTTCGCCCGCCGGCCCCTTGAAGATCAGGAGCGACTGGGCCTTTCCCTTGTCCTTCTTCTTGTCGCTCGCCGCCCGCATCTTGGAGAGATCCAGCGACCACTTGAACCCATCGGGGATCCGCTCGTCACCGTTGCGGATGAAGAAGTACATGACCAGGTCCGCCATCAGCACCGCGAACACCGCCGGCAGGACGATGAAGTGCTTGAGCGGCAGGGCGATCGCGAGCACCAGCGCCGCGAACCCGAATCCCATGTGGATCAGGTTCCACTTCCGCCTGGCCAGGTAGAACCGCGCAGCATCCTTGTCGAAGATGCTCGACACCACCCACGCCCACCCCGTGAAGAGGAGCACGAGCACGATCGGGGCCCACCAAGACATCAACGACAGGCCCTGGGCCAGGAGGGTCGGAAATTGGGTCATGACGCTACTTTAGCGAAGGGGGAGCGAGGCGGGCAGGGATTGCGGTTGGGGTTTCGGGGGGGTGATCAACCAAGAGCCCTCCCTTCGCGCGCCAGGCGAGGCCATCCGCTAAGCAGACCATGGAAGCCCGGAAGGATTCGCCTTTCGGCGTGCGGGCATCGTCAGCGGCGCTCGCGTGCGGGCTCCGGGGCGGGGGGGATGATGATCGTCATCCCGGGCCGCAGTTTCTCGCCCTTGTCGCCGAGCATCTCGCGGTTGGCCGCGACGATGGCGGGCCAGGCCGCCGCACGGCCGTAGAAACGCTGAGCCAGCCCGCTGAGCGTGTCCCCACTCTCGACCAGGTACTTGAACCCTTCGGGATTGGTGGCTTCGCGCGCCTTGTCCTCGGTGTCGCGGCTCTGCTTGGTCGCATCACCACCGATCGCAGGCTTGGGGGCGCCCCCGCCCGCCGCGGGCATCCCCTGAACATTCGCCGGATCGATGGGTACCAGGATCTCAGCGCCCTCGCGCAGCCGCTGGAAGTCGGTCTTGGGATTGGCCTTCATGACCGACTGCCAGTGGTCGGGCTTGCCGTAGAAGCGCCGCGAGATCTTCTGGGCGGTGTCCCCGGCGCGCACGGTGTAACGGCGGAACGAAGGTGGCACGACCGTCGGAGCCGGCGGGCGATTCTTCGAAGCGCCGGCGCCGGCGGGGGCGGGGGGCTCGGTGGCCGGAGGCGTCACGACCGCTGGGGGCGGAGCATCGGGCTGCTCTTCCAGCACGAGGGCCGGGCCATCCTCGGGAGGGGCAAAGGCGATGTCCACCCCCTCATCGGGTCCGGGAGTCCACCAATAGACGAGCACCCACAGCGCGATGAGCGCCGCGGCGGCGAGTCCCAGTCGAAGCGTTCCGCTGCTCACGCGAGCCTCCGAGGAGGGGGCGGCCTCAACCACAACGATCAAAGTTCACAAACAGGATCGGACATACCGAAGGCCAAGGACGATAGGGAGACACCCGGAATGATCCGCGAGCGGACCGATCAACGCCCCGCTCGCCGTCCTGTGTCCTAACCGCCCGCGGGTCAGATGCCCGCGGAAGCCGGGAGCGAGTGGTCCCGGCGGTCATCGGTGGTCGAGAAGCCCGGCGCGGGCGGGGAATGACGCTGGTAGACGATGGGAGCGGCGATGGCGATGGTGGAGTAGGTGCCGACGATCATGCCGCAGATCATGGTGTACGCGAAGGATGAGATCCCCTCGCCGCCGTAGATGTAGAGGACGAAGAGGGAGACGAGGGCGGTGCCTGCGGTGATGAAGGTGCGGCTCATGGTCTGGTTGATGGATTCGTTGATGACCTCGCGTGTTGCGTAGGCGAGCTTGCCGCGGTTCTCGCGGATGCGGTCGAGGATGACGATGGTGTCGTTGAGGGAGTAGCCGATGATGGTCATGATGGCGGCGACCATGCCCAGGTCGATCTTGATGGGGCGGATGCCCGTGGCGGCGGCGAAGCCGGGGAAGTTCTCATAGACGATCTCGGCGAGGGCGACCATGCCGATGGCGACGAGGGTGTCGTGCACGAGCGGGATGACGGCGGCGAGCGAGTAGCGGACCGAGCCGAAGCGGACCCACACGTAGACGGAGATGAGCAGGAACGAAAGGACGACGGCGACGATGGCCTGTGCGCGGAAGGTTCGCGCGATGGCGGGTTCGAAGGTGCTGACGGCGGCGAGGACGGTGGGGATGGTGAGGGCCTCGCGGGTGATCTCCCATTCCTGGCCCGCCAGTTCGGTGCGCCACTTGGCCTCGTCCTCAAAGACGCTGTGGCGCGAGTCCTGAACGACGATGACGGCGGTCTTGACGGCGTTGTCGTCGCCTTCGAGGACGATCAGGGTGTGGTCGCGCTTCAGGGCGTCGGTCGAGTACTTCGCATCGACTCGCATGCTTTCGAGGCGACGGTTGAGGTCGCTCTTGCTGGGTGGCGGGGAGAGGTCTTTGAGGAGGATGGCGACGCCGCCCAGGTAGGAGGAGACGTCGTTGATGACTTCGGGCATGGCGATGTCGCGCCCGAGTTGTTCGTTGACGATGGGGAAGACCGGGGCGGCGGCGAGCTCGGTGCTGTCCGAGCCGTTGAAGGCGAGGGCGCGGGTGGACTCGACGACGTCGCCGAAGGCGTTGACGATGGACTCTCGGAGGAGTCGCTCGTCGGTGATGGTGGTTCGGATGGTGAAGCGATCGGAGGTGACGCCGTCGTTACGGGGGTTGATGGGGACGATCTCGGCGTTTCGGAGTTCGGCGAGGCTGCCGACGACGTTGGGGTCTGCGTCCTTGGCGAGCGCGTGGACGCGATCTTCGACCTCCGCTCGGGCGAGGCTGAGGTGCTCTTCGCCTTGCGGGGAGGCGGGGTCGGGCTTGAACTGGATGGTGATGGAGGTGCCGCCGCGGAACTCGGAGTCGAGGAGCTTGGATCCTTCGTGGGCAACGAAGAAGATGCCCATGCCGACGAAGATGGTGGAGAGCACGGCGAAGACGGGGAAGAGTCGCATCCAGTCGACTCGCGGTGTCATGAGCCTTTGAAGGCCCGGGATGACGATGGGGAGCTGGCTGACGACCCACGAGCCGGCGCGGAGTTCATCGACGAGGAGGACGAAGATGAGTCTGGTGACGATGAGAGCGCAGAAGAGGGTGGCGACCACGCCGATGCCCAAGGTGATGCCGAAGCCTCGGATTTCCTGAGTGCCTGTGAGGACGAGGACGACGCAGACGATGAGGTTGGTGACGTTGGCGTCGACGATGGTGGAGCCGACGCGTTTGAAGGCGGTTCGGACGGCCTGCCTGGGGTCTGCACCGGCGCGAAGTTCTTCGCGGATGCGTTCGTAGATGAGGACGTTGGCGTCGACGGCGGTGCCGAAGGTCAGGACGACGCCCGCGATACCCGGGAGGGTGAACGCGGCCTGCTGGAGGGACATGATGCCCAGGATGATGACGGCGTTGGCGAACAGGGCGATCATGGCGATTGCGCCGCTGGTGAAGTAGTAGCCGCACATGAAGACGCCGATGCAGATGAGGGCGATCCAGGCGGCGTCGAGCCCCTTCTGGAGGTTGTCGAGACCGAGTTCTGGGGCGAGGATGCTCTGGCTGATGGGCTGGGGGGAGAGCTTGGCCCGCAGCGAACCGGCGTTGAGGGTCTTGATGAGGTAGTTGATCTCGGCGTTGTCGAAGTTGCCCGAGATCTGCCCGCTGTTGGAGATGCGCCCCTGGATCGTCGCGGTGGAATAGACGAGGTCGTCGAGCACCATCGCCATGGGCTGCTTGATGTTGTTCTGCGTCAGCTCGCCCATCAGCACCGACCCCTTGGGGTCCATCCGGAAGGCGACGCTGGGGCGGCCCAGCTCGTCCGCCGAGGGCGAGGCGCGGGTCAGTGACCATTCACCCTCGGCCTTGGTGATGCGCTTGCCGGGGACGTCGTGGAGGAGCATGTAGTACGCCCCGCCGTATTTCTCGACCACGGCGCCGCGTCTGACGGCGAAGTAGCTTGCGGGATCGTCGCGGAGTTGCTTGAAGTCGGCGGGCTTGTCGTACCAGTTGTCGAGGGAGTTGAGCGGGTACCAGCCGGCGCCTTCGGGGCGGGTGTTCTCGGGGCCACGCTCGCGGAGTTCCTTGCGGAGGCGATCTTCCTCGCGCATGACACCCGGGGCGACGCCGATGCGGAAATCAAGGACGCCCGCGCCCTGGAGCAGACGGATGAGATCGTTGGGATCATCGAAGCCGATGCGGGTTGCGGCGTAGGCCCTTTGTGCGTCGGCGACGGCCTGGAGGGTTGCCTCGGCATCGGGCAGGCCTTCGACCTTGGCGCGGATCGAAGCAAGGGCCTCATCGCGCGGGCTGGGGATAACAAGCTCGCGATCGTCGGGGTTTTTGGCCTTGCGATCGATCACTTTGTGAGCCTTGGCGGGGAGGTCCATCGCCGCGCGGAGGCGCTCGACGGAGGTGAGGGAATCGAGCACCTTCTCGCGGGCGACTTCGAGCGCGGCCTCCGCGTCGCCCGCGGCGTCGAGCAGCGGGAGCAGTTCGGCGTCTGGCTTGCCTGCGGTCTTGGCGGCTTCGTAGGCTGCGCGGGTGGTTTCGGCGAGCGCGGCGGCGGCGCTGACGGGTTCGAGCAGTTTGGCGCGTGGGGGAGTGTTGGCCAGGGCGGTGAGGGCGTCGGTGCGGGCCTGCCCATTCAGTCGCATGGCGCGGAGGACGGAGTCGGCGTCAAGCTCGTACGCGGCGAACTTTCGGAGTGCGTCTTCGTAGGCGGCGCGGAGGGCGCGGACGCGTTCGTTGGGGAGTGGCATCGAGATCTCGATGCGGTCGCGTCCCTGCTGGACCATGCTGATCTCGAAGAGGCCGTCGGGGTTCACGCGGTCCTTGAGGACGGCGATGGTTCGATCGACCGTGTCTGAGGGATCGTCGGGGCGGACGTCCAAGGCGTAGACGAGGCTGACGCCGCCGGCGAGGTCCTTTCCGAGACGAAGATTTTTGTCGACCGGGAAGATGCTCAGGAGGCAGCCCCCGAGCACCAGAACGCACAGAATCAAGTTGCGGACGAGGTAGCTCATACAGGTTCCGAATCAGGCTGATGGAAAAGAAGCCGCGAGCGCCCGCGGCATGGAAAGGCTCGGTCGTTTCAGGCCTTGGCCCCGGCCGGAAGGTTGGCTTCGGTGCTGCTCGCGGGCCCGCCCGGGCCCTTCTTCAGCACCCCCTGCACGGACGAGCGAGCGAATGTGATCTTGGTGTTCGTGCTCTCATCGACCTTCAGCACCACCTCGGTGTCCTTGAGCTCGACGATCGTCCCGATCACCCCGCCGATGGTCTGCACGCGGTCGTAGCGAGCGAGGGAGCTCATGAGCTCCGCGCGCTTTTTCTTCTCCTTGCGGGCGCTCATCGAGGACATGAAGATCATCAGCCCGAGCAGCCCGATCATCAGGAAAAGAAACCCGCCGCCGAAGGGGCTCGCCGGCGCGGTCGGAGTGCCGACACCGCCGGGGGCCCCGGGAACAACCGCCGTCCCGGGCCCGATGGGCTGGGAGGCATCGCTCGTCGCCGTCTGCGCCGCGGCCTGACCCGCGCGACCGGCGATCGCCGGGGCGCTGGCCACCAACCACGAGCCGCTCGCATCGAAGCCTGCGGCGCTGGCCATCGTCAAAGTCAAAGAGTTCATCGCGGGAGGTATTCCTGTCGGCTCGGTCGGCGTTTCAGACCGGGCGTCATGCATGGACCCGGAAGCGTCAGCGACGATGCCGGGCTTGGGTACGGACAAACTGGTTCGCGGGAGGCACATCGCCGACCGCCGCGCTATGGATGGACAAAGTCACCCGCCGTCGCCCGCATCGGCCATGTCCTCCACCCCGGAATCGGCTTCCGGGCGGTCGGCGAGGCCCTGGGCGGCGACGGGCCACTTCTGCCCGAGCGC
>JBIPMO010000070.1:0-12428 GCA_044369085.1 Phycisphaerales bacterium | reverse complement strand
ACGGCGCAGGCCTGACCCAGATCGATCACCTTCACGGATCCATCGGCCATGACCACGATGTTGTTGGGCTTCATGTCCGCGTGGACGTAGCCGCACTTGTGCATGTGGGCGAGCCCCTGGCTGACCTGGATGAAGGCGGCGAGAGCGGCCTCGAAGGTCGGGGGCATTTTCTTCTCGATCGAGACCCCGTCGACATACTCCATGACAAGGAAGATCTCCTTGACGCTGATGAGCATCTCGCGGGTCTTGATGGCGTCGTAGATCGCCCGGATGGTCGGGTGCTTGACCTTGACGGCGACCTGGTACTCGGCCTCGGCCTGGTCGATGAAGCGCGAGTCCTTGGGCTCGTTTTTCTCGACGTGCTTGAGCGCGTAGACCTGCTTGGTCTTGGGGTCTTGAACGAGATAGACGATGGATGCGGCCCCGCGACCGATCTCGGCCAGGACGCTGTACCCCGCCAGTTTCGTTCCGGGCTTGGCTACTTCGAAGGGCTTCACGTGGTAGGTCTGGAGTTGCGGAAGGCGGGGATCGAAAGGACAAGCACATTGCATCGGCCCGAGGCCGACTGATCATCGGTCCGGCTGACGGGCACAGCGCATCGGGGCGCTGGGGCACCGAGAAGGGGCGGACCCACCATGCGCCGGGCGGGCCCACACCCGCGGGCCGGCACAAGAAGGGCAAGTATCGCTAACCGACGCCCGTCGGGCAATTCGGTTCACCCAGTTTGACCGTTTGGGATAAGTCCATACCGCCCGGGCATTTGCAAAGCCCGCTGGTGAAGAGCACGGCGCAACTCGGCGCTGAATCGCGTCCGTGATGCAAATACCGGTTTGGGGTGGGACGACCGAACGCGCCTATCAGAGCCCGGCGAGGCGCTGGCGGAATGCGATCTCGGGGAAATGACGCCCGGGAGCCCCGGTCGGGGCCACATCACGGTGCAGCACGACCGCGGAATCCGGGATTCCGAGCCTGGTCTGCAGAGCGGCGACCAGCTCGACGAGCCGGTCGACCTGGGCATCGGTGAACTCGCGGCGCTCGCCATCGCCGATCAGGCAGATCCCAATCGTCTGGCGGTTGTACTGCTCGGCCTTGGGGCCCGAGACGTGGACGCCCGGCAGCTGGTCCTGCCAGCGGTAGCCAACGAAGATCTGGCCATCGGGGGAGCCCTGCCCGTTGGAAATCACGAAGTGGTAGCCAAGCCCCTTGAAACCACGGGCATTGGCCTGATCGGTCAGGGTCTGGGCCGAGCCGACCGGGCTTGCCGAGTGATGAATGACGATCCCGTTCCAGCGACTTTCTTCAAGGGTGTTGCGGGTCTGGAAGAGCGGATCAAGGTTGGCGTGGCGGTTCGAGGCGACCTGAACCATCGGCAGGCCGCCCGCCGCGGCGCGGGCCGGGCCATCTTCGAGCAGGAGCAGGAGGCCACCGACGCCGGTCATCCCCGCCAGGAGGGACGCCCAGACCACATGCTTGCGCTCCAGTTGGGGCGCTTTGGTGCGTCGGGTTCGTGACTTGGTGGCCTTGCTCATCGTTTGGCTGTCCTTGCCTTGTTCAGGGATACACTACGAATCGGATGTGTGGTGGGCAAAACTGCCTAAAAAGATCCGTCTTTCGGAAGTTTTCTTCATCCGCTCTGTCAAATCGGGTTCGTGATATTACCGGACGTGCCCAACCGGTGGGGGAGATTTGTGGATGAATCCTCTGGATTGTGGTCGAGGCGCTTGGAGACACCACAAATCAATCCTTGGGCGAAAGTCGCCCGCGGAGATTTGGCTGGCGTCGCCCGTACTCATCCTCGATGTACTGGGCTGAGTACTTGTTGCGCACGCGGTCATAGCGGTCGTACTGGCTGCGCTCATCGCTCGGTGAGAGCAGCGGCTTGCCGCACGCGGGGAGCAGCGAAAGACCCGCCAAAGCAAGGGCCAGAAGCACGCGTGATCGGGATGTGAATCGCTGGGTCATCGTGGTGGTCGGGATTGCGCGGCGTGCTGCTGATCTGAAACGGCAGCGAAACCGGGGCAAGGCTTTGTCCATCCGCTGATGGAAGCCTGAGATGCGGGAGTTCGCTCGTTGCAAAAGTGTACAGACCCGGCCATTGGGCAGCCGGGTCTGATCACGGGAGGAGAGAAGGATCGTGCGCCGCGGTCGTCGGTCGCGGCACAGGTGGTACGACCTGCCCGGCGGCGGTGTTCGAGGGTTTGCGCCGATTTTTTGCTCTGGCTATCGGGCGATCGGGGCCACCGAACTGGCCCGGTGGGCCTGCCCGCTGAGGGCATCCAGAAACTCCGCCGTCACGGCCAGGGTCGCCCCCGGGGGGACGGCAGCGGAAACGGGAACGCGCACCGTGTAGTGCGTGCCGAGCGGGCTGGACCGGTAGGCCTCACGCAGGTCGGTGGGGGTGAGGGTGACGGTTCCGAGGGAAAGCGGTGGGGCTGAAGGCGGCGAATTCCCGGGCTTTGCGCCCGGGGCTCGTTGGGCACCGTTCTCCGCCGTCGCGGGCGGGATCAGGTCGGCTCGGACGGTGAGCGTGCCGACGATCTGGACGAAGCGCTGCCGCCCGTCGAAGGGCTTGATGTAGACATCAACCGCCTTTGCATCGCGAGACAGACCCGTCAGCCCGTCGAGCGCGATCCCAGCGCAGCGCGGCAGCGCGGCGAGCACATCCGCGGGCAGGTCGGCGGAGCCAGCGAGGCGCACACGCTCGGCCTCGGCGAGCTTGGCCCGGGCCTCATCGCGCTCGGCGGAGGCTTTCGAGAGGTCTTTCTCCAGCGCGATGATCTTCTCGCGGAGTTCATCCGCCTCGGTGTACGTCCCCTTGGCGGTGCAGCCCTGCAGGCACAGGGCGAGCGAGATCAGCAGCAGAATCCGCGGCGGGGGGCTCATGCCGACAGCATAGAGCCTCGCGGGCGTTCGGCGGATGGGGTCTTTCGATATGCTCTCATTCCCCCGCATTTTCAAGGAAGAGCCCCATGCTCGGCAAAGTCTTCAAGGCCTACGACGTCCGCGCCACCTACCCCGATCCGTTGAACGAAGCCATGGCCTGGCAGATCGGGTTTGGTGTCGGCAAGTTCCTGCTCGGCGATGCGGCGGCCCACGGCGAGACGACGCCGATGATGAAAAACATCGTGGTGGGGCACGACATGCGCAAGTCCTCGCCGAGCCTGCGCGATGCGCTGTGCCGCGGCATCCTGGATGCCGGCGCCTCGGTGATCGATGTGGGGATGGTGGACACGCCGCTCGTCTATTTCGCGATCAATCACCTGGACTGTGCGGGCGGGGTGCAGGTGACGGCGTCGCATAACCCGCCGAACTACAACGGGTTCAAGGTGAGCAAGATCAAGGCCAAGCCCGTGGGCGAGGCGACCGGGCTCGCCGAGGTGCGCAAGCACGCCGCGATGGTCGAGCCCACGCTCAAGGGGACGGGCAAAGGCAAGATCGACAAGCGCGACCTGTGGGATGCCTACCGCGAGCACGTGCTCGCCTTCTGCGACACGCAGGGCAAGAAACTGAAGGTGGTCATCGATGCCAGCAACGGCATGGCGGGGACGATGGTGCCCAAGGTCTTCGGCAAAAAGGGATCGGGCATCCCGGGGCTCGAGATCGTCGAGATGTACTTCGACAACTCCAAGGGCGAGTTCGTCCACCCGCCCGATCCGCTGGTGCGGGCGAACCTGCGCGACCTGCAGGCCAAGGTGATCGCCGAGAAGGCGGACCTGGGTGTCTGCTTCGATGGCGATGCCGACCGGCTGATGGTTGTTGATGAGAAAGGACAGGTCGTCGGCTGCGATCACCTGACCGCGCTGCTCGGAGCGTGGTTCCTCAAGAAGAACCCGGGTGCGGCGGTGATCTATGACCTGCGTTCGAGCAAGGCGGTGGAAGAGGATGTGCTCAAGGCCGGGGGCAAGCCGGTGCGCGGCCGCGTCGGGCACGTGTTCATGAAAGCCGGGCTCGCGGAGCACAAAGGGGTGTTCGGCGGCGAACTCTCCGGGCACTTCTACTTCCGCGACAACTTCAACGCCGACAGCGGGGCGATCGCTCTGGCCACGGTGCTGACGGCGGTTGCCGAGCTGAACAAGCCGATGAGCGCGCTGATCAAGCCGATCTCACGTTACGCGCAGTCGGGCGAGCACAACTTTGACAACGAGGACAAGGATGGGGCGCTGGCCGCTCTGAAGGAGAAGTTCGGGGCCGGGGCCATGGTGGATGAGCTCGACGGGGTGACCATCGACCGCTTCAAGAAGGACGGCTGGTGGTGCAACGTCCGCAAGAGCAACACCGAGCCGCTGCTGCGGCTGAACCTGGAAGCGCGGGACGAAGCGACGATGAAGCGGATGATGGCGGAGATTTCGCCGCTGCTGGGCAAGCCGCACGCGGGGCACTAGAGAAGACCCCGGGCTTTGCGCCCGGGGCTCCTTCGCGTGCCAACGATTCCTCTCTGGGGATCCGTGCTTCTCGTCACGTATCTCTCCACCATTTCATTGGTATGGGCTCTCAAACCGTCCCTATCCCCGCTACGGCTTCTGACGCAATCGCTGCCGCGTACCAGCCTGAATACACTTCCCCCGCATGAAAGTCATCGTCACAGGCTGCAACGGCCGGCTCGGTTCGGCGACGTGTGAGACGCTCCTGGGGGCGGGGCATGTCGTGGTGGGCATCGATGCTTCGGCGGCGGCTGATCGACCGCACCGCGTGATCGTGGATACGCTGCTGAACCCGTACGCCCTGCACCGGGCGATGGACCTGCTCGGCGGGCAGGCCGATGCGGTGGTGCATCTGGCGAATCACACCAACAGCCTGGCCGCGCCGACCGAGGTGGTGCTGCGCGAGAACCTGGCGATGAACACCAGCGTGTTCACGCACGCCTGGCAGGCGGGGGTGGGGCGGGTGGTCTTCGCATCCAGCGTGCAGGCGATGATCGGTGGGGCGGAGATCGATGGCACACCGAGCATCCGGCACCCCGTGCGCATCCCGATCGATGAGTCGATGCCCGCGAGGCCCACGAACGTCTACGGGCTTTCCAAGGTGCTCACCGAGCAGATGCTCGATCACCTGACGACGAGCGAGCGCTTCGGCAAGCAGATGAGCGCGGTGAGCTTGCGCATGCCCTTCATCATGCTCAGCAAGTGGTTCGAGAACGCGGTGACGCGGACGGGGACATCCGACTGGATGTGGGGCGGGGCCGAGTGCTATTCGTACATCGTGCGCGAGGATGCGGCCGAATCGGTGCGGCTCGCGGTCGAGGCGACGACCACCGGGCACGAGGCGTTCTGGATCAGCGCTCCCGACCCGCGCGTGCCGGTAGGGGAGACGGTGGGGATGCTGATCGACAAGTACTACGCGAGCGTGCCCGGGGCCGATGAGGCTCGGCGGCGCGATTCGCTGATGAACTGCGACAAGGCCGAGCGCGTGCTCGGGTGGCGGGCGACGCGGGTCATCCGTGATGAGCGGGCGCGACGGGGACTGATCGCCTGCCCGTGAGGAGCGGGTGGGTGCCTAGGTTGTCGGTCTAGCACCGAGCCGACCATCGGCCTTGTGGGCGATGGCAAAGTGCCAGATTTTGCCCGTCACTGCCGTTCCGGGCTCGTTCAGGCAATCCACGGATAGATTCGGCGGCACGTCGGAACGATCGGCCCGCATCACTCTTCGCGGGAGGTGTTCTTGCGCGGGGTGAGCCTGGGCATGTTGGTGAGGACCTTGTCGATCAGGCCGTACTGGAGCATCTCTTTGTCATCGAGCCACTTGTTGCGGTCGCAATCGGCCTCGATCTGGGCCGCGGTCTTGCCCGTGGCGTCGGAGTAGAGGTGGTAGAGGCGATCGCGGAGGCGGAGCATCTCGCGGGCCTCGATTTCGAGGTCGGTGGCCTGGCCTTCCATCACGCCGCCGAGGAGGGGCTGGTGCATGAGGTTGCGGGCGTTGGTGAGGGCGTAGCGCTTGCCCTTGGTGCCGCAGCAGGCGATGACCGAGCCCATGGAGGCGGCCTGCCCGACGATGTAGGTGCAGATGTTGGGCTGAACGAAGCGCATGGTGTCGACGATGCCGAGCCCGGCGGTGACGGACCCGCCCGGCGAGTTCACGTACATGTGGATGTCGGTCTCGGGGTCCTCGTTGGCGAGGAAGAGGATCTGGGCGACGACGAGGTTGGCGATGTCGTCATCGATGCCGCCGCCGATGAAGATGATGCGGTCCTTGAGCAGGCGGGAGTAGATGTCGTACGCCCGCTCGCCGCGGCCGGTCTGCTCGATCACGATGGGGATGAGGTGGGACATTGGCTTTCCTGGTCTTCCGCCGCGGTCACGCGGGTGGTGCGGAGCGGGGAGTCGTGTGCGGGGGGCGGTGTTCGTGGCTGAAACTGTGCTGGTTGACCCGGGCCTGCCAGAGGTGCGAGCTGGATTGAACCGACCAACTCGCTCCGCATCTCTGCGCCTCTGCGGTGAACGCCTTACTTCTTGTTTTCCGGCGGGATGAGGATCTCATCGACCAGGCGGTACTCCTTGGCCTCGCCGGCGTTGAAGTACTTGTCGCGCTCGGAATCGGCGATCACGGTTTCCACGGGCTGGCCGGTGTGGCGCGAGATGATCTCGCTGAGCTGGCGCTTGCTCTTGATGATCTGCTCGGCCTGGATCTTGATGTCCGCGGCCTGCCCGTACACGCCGCCGTAGGGCTGGTGGATCATGACCTTGGAGTTGGGCAGGATGTAGCGCTTGCCCTTTTCCCCGGCGCAGAGGAGGAGGGCCGCTCCGGAGTACGCTCGGCCGAGGCAATAGGTCGCCACCTTGCTGGTGATGAAGCGCATGGTGTCGTAGATGGACAGGGTGTCATCCACCGACCCGCCCGGGGAGTTGATGTAGAAGTTGATGTCCTGGCCCTTTTTCTGGTTCTCCAGATAGAGCATCTGCATGGTGATGCGGGCCGCGGTGGACTGGTTGATCTCCCCAAAGAGGAAGACCACGCGGTTTTCGAGCAGGAGCTCGTCGATGGTCATCTCGCGGGTGCGCTGGTAGGTGATCGACATCGGGGTGCTTCTCTCCGTGGCGGTTGGGCCGCCGGGTGGCGTGGCTGGGGAGCAGCGGCGGGGGGGCCGTGGGGCGATTCGGGGCCTGGAAGGGTTGGAAGGGCTGCTTATCGGTCGATGAATCGGTCCTGTGGCATGGTAGTCGCGGGTTTGAGAATGTCTACAAGATCGGGTGGCTCGGATGGGGACGTGAGGTGGCCGGAGCAATGGATTGTGTGAAAGCTCGCCCTGATTGGGGGTCGCGGGGCCGGGGAAGGGTGCTGGTTTGACCCGGCGAGCGGCTGGCGGGGCGGACACCTTTTGACGCTCGTTTGCCAGAACCGCTAGCATCCGCCGCTCCCTTCCGGGAAGACACAGCGGAGTCCCCTGCGTTGCCGACGGCGGTGATCAGCGACATACACGGAAACGCCGCGGCACTGCGCGAAGTGCTCAAGGATATCGATGCGCGCGGCGTGAAGCGGATCGTTTGCCTGGGGGACATCGTGGGCTACGGGCCCGAGCCGCTCGAGTGCGTCGACATGATCGCCGAGCGCTGCGAGTGGTCGCTGATGGGCAACCACGATTTCGGCGTGCTCTACGAGCCGACGAACTTCAACCCCGGGGCCGAGGCGGCCGCCTATTGGACGCGCAAGGCCTTCGATGACGAGCCGGACGATGAGCGGCGGGCCCGTCGCTACCAGTTCCTGGGCAAGCTGCGGGTGCGCGTGGCGGATTGGCGCGACGATTGGACCCGGTCGATCCTGGCGGTGCACGGATCGCCGCGGCGGCCGATCAACGAGTACATCTTCCCCGATGATGTGCTGAACGCCGCGGACAAGCTGCGGTCGATCTTCTCGCAGTTCGATGACCTGTGCATCGTCGGGCACACGCACGTTCCCGGCGTGTTCACCAGCGAGCCTGATTTCTATCCCCCCGATGAGATCGGCAGCGGCGCCACCTACAAGTTCATGCCCGGCGAGAAGGCGGTCATCAACGTCGGGTCGGTGGGGCAGCCCCGCGACCACGATCCGCGGGCGTCGTACGCGGTGATGTACGGCGACCGCGTGGAGTTCTGCCGCGTCGAGTACAACGTGGAAGAGACGGCGAGCAAGATCCGCGCGATCCCGGAGCTTTCCGACTGGCTGGCGGACAGGCTGTACGAGGGGCGGTAGGCCCGTCGTGCTTCCTGTAAACTGCCGCGTTCCTGGTGGTCAGGCGATATTCAAGGCCTGAGGTCGCTCCTCTTGCACAAAGCAATCGATCGATGCCCGCAGAAAAGAACACTCTGCTGAGAGTTTTGGTGCCGGTCCTGGTCGGGATCGTGGGGATCGGCGTGGTGGTCGCGGGGTTCGTCAACAGCACCCGCACGCCCGCCGCGACTCCCACGCCCGCCCCTGCGACCCAGCCCGCGGTCGCCGCAGTGGGCAGCGGCGCGACGCCTTCGGGCGCGGCCGCGCCGGATGCGAAGGCGGGCGCGACCGAAGCGCCCGCCGCGATGCCGACGCTCTCGGCCGCCCCAGAGCCCGCCGCGGGGGCGGCCAGGCGGGGGCTTCGTGCCCAGGTGCAGCCCATCCCCGCGTCGGGCCCGGCTCCGCTCGGCGATCTCACCCCGGGCGGCACTTCCGAGGCGCGCGTGGAGTTCACGCTGCTCGGCGCCGGGGTGCAGACCATCACGATGGCCGACTACTTCGAGGCGATCTCGAAGCAGCAGCACTACGAGGTCCAGCAGGCCCAGCGCATCACGTACCCCAGCGGCCAGGTCGAGACGCTCACTTCTCTGTCTGCTCGGGCGGTGATCGTCGATGGCGAGCTGGTTGATCTTTATGGCAGCGCGACCGAGCCGGTCTGGCGCGAGGTCGCTGCGGGCGAGTTCGAGGCGATGGTCATCGACTCGTCGGACGCCCCGGTGCTCAGGATCACGCGGCGCTACGAGCAGGTGCCGGGGTCTTTCCGCATCTCGGTGCATCAGCACGCCGAGAACCTGACCGCCGCCCCGGTCAAGCTCGAATGGGTGCAGTACGGCCCGATCGAGCTGCACGAGGACATCAGCGGGTACGGGCTCGACATGCGCCGCGTCCGCTTCGGGTTTCTTCAGGACCCCACGCGCGATGCCTCGCGGCAGTTCGTTGAGTCCGACACCAAGCTGATCGGGCGAGCGACGATCATCAGCGATGTCGTCAAAGCGGGGCAGGACCAGCACCTGTGGCCCGACCCCGACAAGTTCAAGAACGGGGCGGGCGAGCTCGTGTGGATCGCCCAGACCAGCCGTTATTTCGTCTTTGCGATCTCGCCCATGGTCGACGATCAGGCGGCCGCGGCGAACGTCAAGGACATGATCCAGCACCCGATCCGCAAGGGCTTCAACCTCGCGGCGGAGGTTCACGCGGTGGTCCGCGGTGTTTCATCGGCCTCGACGGATGCCAAGCTGCTGCTGCAGCTCACCAGTTCGCCGGTCGAGGTTCAGCCCGCCACCAAGGCCGACCTGTCATTCTCCGCCTACGCGGGCCCGCTCGGCCGCAAGCAGCTCGTGAACCCCGGCGAGGCGCTCTTCACCGCCCTGGGGCTGAATCAGGTCGTGATCTACAACCTGGGCGGGCCGTGCGCCTGCTGCACGTTCCAGCCGCTGGCGCAGGGGCTCCTTTGGTTCCTGACGTTCGCGCACGGGATCATCGGCGACTGGGCCATCTCGATCATGCTGCTGGTGGTCTGCGTGCGCACGCTGCTGCACCCGATCACCCGCCGCAGCCAGATCGGGCTGCTGCGCTTCAGCAAGCAGATGCAGAGCCTTGCGCCCAAGCAGGCCAAGCTCCGCGAGCGGTACAAGGATGACCCCAAGAAAATGCAGGAGGAGATGGTCCGCCTGATGAAGGAGGAGAAGGTCAACTACGCGGGGGCCCTGGGCTGCCTGCCGATGTTCCTGCAGTCGCCCATCTGGTTCGCGCTCTACGCGATGCTCTACTTCTCGTTTGACCTGCGGCACGAGCCCGGGTTCTACGGCGTGTTCCAGGCGATCAGCGGCGGCAAGTGGGACTTCCTGGGCGACCTCTCCGTTGCCGACCATTTCATCTACTTCGGCAGGTCGGTGCTGAACGTCCCGCTGCTGGGGCACATCACGGGGATCAACGTGCTGCCGCTGGTCATGGGGCTGGTCTTCTTCGTGCAGCAGAAGTATCTGACCCCGCCCCCCAGCACGGCGATGACCCCCGAGCAGGAGATGCAGCAGAAGATGGTCAAGATCATGACCGTCGTCATGTTCCCGGTGATGATGTACAACGCCCCGAGCGGGCTGGTGATCTACTTCATCACCAACTCGACCCTGGGCATCCTCGAAAGCCGCTGGATTCGGGCGCACGCCGACAAGCTCGATGAGCTGGTGAAATCCGGCAAGATCCCCCCGCCCGGCGGCGGGATGGGCAGCGGGCTTGTCGAGAACATCCGCAAGCGCGTCGAGAACGAGGCGATGAAGCGGGCCGACAGGGGCAAGGGCAAGGCCAAGTGATGCCGCCGCGGATCCGGTCGAGCAGCCGTTACTCGTCGCCGGGCTTGCGGTAGGTCATCGTGACGACGTTCCCCGAGGGGTTGTACGCCACGCTGGTCATGTACGCCCGCATAAGCATCACGCCGCGGCCGTGGGGCAGTTCGATGCGTTCCTGCGAGGTCGGGTCGGGCAGGACATCGGGGTTGAACCCCGGTCCCTTGTCGGTGACGGTGATCGAGATCTCTTGCGGCGACACGGTCCACTGCAGCCGGACGGGTTCTTCGGGCAGGTTCTTGTGGCCGTGCCGGAAGGCGTTGTAGAGGGCCTCCTCGAGCGCCAGCCTGATCGCGAAGGCGGAAGCCTCGGAGAACTTGGCGACGGTCACCGCGTCGAGCAGGTCGTGCTCGGCGGCCCGGATCGCATCCGGATCGTGCGCGAGCATGAGGTCGGCCTTTCGGGGCGCGGGGTCGGCGTCGCGGGCGCCCTTGGGCTTGCCCGATTCGCTCCCGCGCCTTCCTCGCCCCTGACCTGCGCTCATTTGAACGACGCCGCGGCCCTGTCGGTGGTCTCGTGGATCTCGAACAGCTTGTTCAGCTTCGTGATGACGAACACCTCGTAGATCTGCGGGTCGATGTTCGACAGCCGCAGTTGTCCCTGCTTGTTCTTCATCCGGTTGTGGATCGTGATCAGCGTCCCCAGAGCGGCCGACGACAGGTGGTCGACGTTCGAGAAGGAGATGACCAGCCTGGGGGCCGACTCGGCGTCGATGAGCGACCCGATCTCCTCGCCGATCTGCTGGATGTTGGCCTCGTCGAGGATGTTGCGGTCAACAAACTCGACGAACGTGACACCGCTCTCCTTGCGGACTCGTAGGCGTGCGTCGCTCGATGGCATTCCGGGCGTCTCCTCGTGCCGTCCCCTCGACCCGTCGGCAGTATACGCGGGCGGCCACCCCCGGAAACGAACACCCGCCCCGAAGGCCGGGGCGGGTGTGGATCAGATCCGTTGGTCGCTGGTCGCCGGGCGGCGTTCAGACGCCGCTGCGGGGGATTCAATAAGGGTTGCGGAGCTTCTCGATCAGACCGGGGAATGCTTTTTCCTCTTCCTCGTTCTGGATGATGATCGTGGGCTTCATGAGCACGAGCAGGGTCTGATCGGCGCGGATCTCCGAACGATTGGTGAAGAAGCGGTTGATGATCGGGATCTTTGAGAGCACGGGGACGCCCGCCTCGATCTCGACCTCGCTCGACACGCGCTGGCCGCCCAGCAGCACCGTGCCGCGGTCGGGGACCGTGACGCCGGTTTCGACGCGGGTCACGTCGAGCTCGGGGACCTGGAACGACGCGGTGACGATCTGGCCCTGGGCGTTGCCCTGACCCTGACCGGCGGCCTGGGCGGTGACCGACTGGCTGGTGAACCGCGGGCGGCCCGAGACGGCGGCTCGCACGATCATCGTGACGTAGCGGCGGTCGGCCGAGACCACACCGCGAACCAGGAGCGAGAAACCGGAGTTGATGCGGCCGATCGTGGGATCGAAGGCGACCGATCCCTGGCCGACGATCGGCGTGAGGTCCGAGACGAAGCCGACCTGGTTGACGACCGAGATGTTGGCGGTGCGGCCGTTGCTGAAGGTGATGCGCGGGGCGTTGAGAAGGACGTTGCGGCGGTCGGCCTGGGTCGCTTCGATCAGGAAGTCAACCTGCACATCGTTGAGGAAGGTGCCCGCGACCTGAAGAGCGGGCGCGGCGGAGAGGACCGTCGCGGCGAAGCCGGTGGCGCTGGCGTTGGTCGCCGTGTCGACGATGTTGGCGCTCCCCTGCTGGGCCGGGATGACCGAGAGCGGGCTGGGGGCCGGGATGGAGTATTGGGTGTTGCCGAACTCGTACTGCGGGCCGCCCACCGCCGCCTCGCTGCCCGGGACGACCTGGTAGCCGCCCGCGGTGCCCGAGCGAGCGCCGC
>JBIPMO010000294.1:0-3891 GCA_044369085.1 Phycisphaerales bacterium | reverse complement strand
CGCTGGAATCCTCCATCGCGCTCAGCCCGAGCATCGCTCTGAACTCGGTCACGACGATCCCGGCATTTTTCGGCGATGCCGACCACAACCTGGTGGTGAACTTCTCGGACATCACCAGCGTGCTTTCGAACTTCGGGACTTCCTATCCGCCAGGAACGGTCACCGGTCAGGGCGATGCCGACGCGAGCGACGGAGTCAACTTCGGCGACGTGACGGCGGTGCTGGCGAACTTCGGCAGCACGTGCCCCTAGCCCGAGCCTCACGGAAGGCCCCACGAAGGCCCCCGCCCCCGCCCGAGTAAACTGCGCCCATGGCCTACACCGTCCTGGCGCGCCGGTATCGCTCGCAATCCTTCGACGAGGTCGTCGGGCAGGAGGCCGTCGCTCGCACCCTCCGCAACGCGATCGACAACAACCGCGTCGCCCACGCATACCTGTTCGTCGGGACCCGCGGTGTCGGCAAGACCTCCATGGCCCGCATCTTCGCCAAGGCCCTCGCGGGCGGATCGCCCGAGGCCGACAAGGCCATCATGACCGGCCAGGACACCGATGTCATCGAGATCGATGCCGCCTCCAACAACGGCGTCGAGAACGCCCGCGACCTCATCGCCAATGCGGGCTACCGACCGCTCCGCGGCAAGGCCAAGGTCTACATCATCGACGAGGTCCACATGCTCTCGCCGCAGGCCTTCAACGCCCTGCTCAAGACCATGGAGGAGCCCCCCGAGCACGTCAAGTTCATCCTCTGCACCACCGAATCCCAGAAAGTCCCCGCCACCATCCAGAGCCGCTGCCAGCGCTTTGACTTCCGCAACCTCGCCCCCGGTCAGGTCGCCGAGCACCTGAAGAACGTCTGCAAGGCCGAGGACATCAAGGCCGAGCCCGAACTGCTGCACCAGGTCGGCCGCCTCGCCGCGGGGTCGATGCGCGATGCGCTCTCGCTCATGGACCGCCTCATCGCCGCCGTCCCCAAGGGCGAGGTGGTCACCGTCAAGGTCCTCGAATCGCTGCTCGGCCTGCCCGAGCGCCGCCTGATCTCCGAGCTCATCGACGCGATGGCCGATTCGAACCCCGCCACCGCCCTCGAACGCGCCGACACGCTGCTGAGCAAGGGCATCGCCATGGAGCAGATGCTCGATGCGCTGATCGATCGCCTCCGCGACCTCATGCTCCTGCGCGTGTGCGGGCCAGACACCACCCTCGTGGATTCGTCGGGCGAGGCCCGCACCACCGCCGCCGCCCAGGCCCAGCGCTTCGATGCCCCCGCCATCGTCCACATGATCGCGCTCTGCGAGAGCGTGCAGCGCAACGCCCGCGCAAGCCTCGCCCCCCGAGCCATCCTCGATGCCCTCATCGTCCGCCTCGCCATGACCGAGAAGATCGCCGACCTGACGGCCATCATCGCGGGCAGCGCAGCCACAACCCGCCTCGCCCCCGCCGGATCACCCGCAAAAAAAGCCTGACGGCGGGCAGCGAAACCTCTTCGCCCCCCGCCGCCACCCCGCACATCGAACCAAAACCCGCCCGCCCCGCTGCGATCGAGCCTGCCTTGAACGAGCCCGGAGCGCCAGCGACGGTTGTCTCACGCCCTGCCTTGAACGAGCCCGGAACGGCAGTGACGGGCCTCCCCGCTGCCGCCCCCGCCCCCCTCTCCGGCCCCGCCCTCTGGTCCCGCTTCCTCGAGCGCACCGCGAGCAACGCCTCCGTCCGCGCCGCCGTCGAGTCCCTCACGTTCGAGCGCGAGCACGCGGGGGTTCTGACCCTCCGCGCGCCCAACACCACCGAAGCCGCCACCGCCAAGGCCCGCCTCTCATCGATCAACGACCTGCTCTCCACCGTTGCGGGCCGCACCGTCCGCATCGATATCCGCACCCCCGAAGCCGCCGACGATTCCGCCACCACCTCCCCGACCGCCCCGCGCTCCCCCGCCGTCGATGCCGCCGCCTACGCCCAGGCCCAATCCAACCCGCTCGTCCGCCGAGCGATGGAACTCTTCGATGCACGGCTCGTGGATGTGCGGGATGACACGCCGTAGCGCAGCGGCAAGGGATTCCGGATGTGCAGCGAAGACTCCGACATGATGACGAACGAAGTGCGGATGTCGTACGTCCTGCCGGGGGTGCTCGCGCCAAGGGTTGCGTTCCGCCCCGCTCTGCGCGAAGAAAGGGACCGGCTCGTTCTCTCCTCTGCCCTTTCGCCGGAACGGAGAGCGTACTTCATGAAACTCTGCTTCCTGCCGGGCGCGCTGCTTCTGATTGGGTCGATCGCCATTTCGACTTTCGTGCCGAGCTGGGTCGCCGACTTACTGATGGTCGTGTCACCGATGCTGGCAGTGTTGTTTCCGCTCGGCTTTTTGCTCACATGCGCACTCAACAGGAATGCCGCTTGGACGATCGTGATGAATCGTCGCGGTCCGATCGTGGAATACCCCGGGCAGCCACCACGTCCCTACGCCGCTCGCCGCGTTCGTCTCGTCAGCTATTGCGTGGGAAACTTCGACTACGCGAAGGACTACCAGCAGCTTCAGTGCGAGATCCTGCATGAATCGGGCAGCGACTGGGTGCTGCTGACCACCTTTGCTTCTTTGATGAACAAGCGGATCCCGCGTTCGCTCGCGGAACGCTGGAATGTCACGCTCGATGTCATCGGATCACCTCTTGAGCCGATCGAGATCACCAAGGAACAATGGTCGGCTCTCAACCACCGCGCCCCCGAGTTCCCCCGCGTCGTCAGCGCGGACCACCCCGACTACACCAGGACCCTCCCTCCGGCTATCGTGTCCGCTCCTGAATCCCCATTCTCCTCCGCCATCTCCCCGCCCCCCGGCCCCCGGTAAACCCCATGTTCGACCAGTTCAAAGCCCTCGGCGCCCTCGCGGGCATGCTCAAAGACCGTGACAAACTCCGCGGCATCGCCGACCAGTTCCGCGAGCGCCTCGAGAAGATCTCCGTCACCGGCACCGCGGGCGGCGGCGCCATCCGCGTCACCGTCACCGGGCAGCTCCGCGTCACCGATATCACCATCGACCAGACCGTCTTCAGCGGCGGGGCTTCGGGTGCCGCGGGCAAGGCGGGCGTCCAGCGACTCATTCAGGAAGCCACCAACGACGCCCTCGCTCGCGTCCAGGCCCTCATCAAGCAGGAGGCCGACAAGCAGGCCCAGGAGATGGGCCTCCCCAACATCCCGGGCATCGATTCGCTGCTCGGATGACCCGGGAGCACCCATTGGAAACCGGTAAGCCAAAGCCAGGCCGCGAGCGAACGGGCGCGATGTCCGCTTCCGGCGGCTCCTACCCCGCTCCGGTCGAGCGGCTGGTGGCCGAGTTCGCTCGACTCCCGGGCATCGGCAAACGCACCGCCGAGCGGCTCGCCTTCCACATCCTCAAGTCCTCGACCGATGAAGCCGCCAAGCTCGCCCGCGCCATCGATGATGTGAAGCGCCAGGTCCGCCACTGCTCCATCTGCTTCAACTTCACCGACGAGCAGCCCTGCCCGATCTGCGCTGACCACCGCCGCGATGCCTCGGTCGTCCTCGTCGTCGAGCAGCCCAAGGACCTCATCGCTCTGGAGTTCACGGGCATGTTCCGCGGCGTCTACCACGTCCTCATGGGCCGCATCAGCCCGCTCGAGAACGTGGGCCCCACCGACCTGACCATCGCCGACCTGCTCCGCCGCATCGACCAGGCCTCGGCCAACAGCCGCAACGTCCCCATCGCCGAGGTGATCCTCGGCATGAACCCCACCCTCGAGGGCGATGGCACCGCTCTGTACCTCGCCGAGCAGTGCCGCACGCGCGGCGTCAAGGTCTCGCGCCTGGCTCGCGGCCTGCCCGCGGGCGGGTCGCTCGACCTCGCGAACAAGGCCGTGCTCGCCGACGCCATCGAGGGCCGCCG
>JBIPMO010000292.1:0-3937 GCA_044369085.1 Phycisphaerales bacterium | reverse complement strand
CCGGCGAGGTAGAGGCCAGAGCCTTCGGTCATGATGAGCGTGTCGCAGAGGACGGGGAGGTAGCCGCCGCCCGCGACGCAGTAGCCCATGATGGCGGCGAGCTGGGGGATTCCCTCGGCGGAGATGACTGCGTTGTTGCGGAAGATGCGGCCGAAATCGTCGGTGTCGGGGAAGACATCTTCCTGAAGTGGAAGGAAGACGCCCGCGGAGTCGACGAGGTAGACCAGCGGCATGCGTGCCATGTGGGCGACGGTCTGGGCGCGGATGATCTTTTTGCAGGTCATCGGGAAGAAGGCGCCGGCCTTCACGGTGGCATCGTTGGCGACGATCATGCAGAGCTTGCCCGCGACGGTGCCGACGCCGGTGACGACGCCCGCGGCGGGGGCGCCGCCGTGTTCGGTGTACATGCCGTGGGCGGCCCAGAGGGCGAGCTCGGTGAAGTCGGTGCCCTTGTCGATGAGGCGTTCGACGCGTTCGCGGGCGGTGAGGCGGCCTTTTTCGTGCTGGCGCTCGATGGCCTTGGGCCCGCCGCCCTGCTTGATGGCGCGCTCGGCCTGCAGGAACTGCTCGGTCGTGGCTCGCATGGGGTTGATGGTCGAGGGCGCGGCGGCGGGCTGGGCTGCGGTGGGCATGGCGGTTTCTCGCTGAGCGTGGAAGGGAGTGTTCTACACGATCTCCGGCGGGTGGCAGGCGGCTCTACAATCTTGGTGCATCTTCGAGCCCCGCACACCCTTGGGCCCACCGATGACCACACTGACGCCCCATCGTTCATTCAGCCGCGTCGTCCGTGCTCCGCGCGGGCCGGTGCTCACGTGCAAGACGTGGCAGGCCGAGGCGGCGATGCGGATGCTCATGAACAACCTCGACCCCGAGGTGGCCGAGCGTCCGCAGGACCTTGTGGTCTACGGCGGGCGCGGGAAGGCGGCTCGCGACTGGGCGTGCTTCGATGCGATCATCGAGACGCTCAAGCGGCTGGAGCCGGATGAGACGCTGCTGGTGCAGTCGGGCAAGCCGGTGGGGGTTGTGCGGACGTTCGAGGATGCGCCGCGCGTGCTGATCGCCAACAGCAACCTGGTGCCGCATTGGGCGACGCAGGCACACTTTGATGATCTCGAGCGGCGTGGCCTGATGATGTTCGGGCAGATGACGGCGGGGTCGTGGATCTACATCGGGACGCAGGGGATCCTGCAGGGGACGTACGAGACGTTCGCCGAGTGCGGGCGGAAGCACTTCCCGCACCTGATCAATCACCCGGCGGGCCCGCTGCACGGGAAGCTGTGCGTGACGGCCGGGTGCGGCGGGATGGGCGGGGCGCAGCCGCTCTCGATCACGCTGAACGGCGGGACGTGCCTGATCGCGGATGTGGACCGGGCGAAGCTCGAGCGGCGGTGTCACGATAGGTACCTGGATGAGATCGTGCCTGCGATGGGCGCTTCAGGGCCGGGGTCGGCCTCGTACCTGCGCGAGATTGACTCGGCGATCGATGCGGCGGTGCAGTACGCACGCGAAGGGAAGAATGTCTCGGTGGGGGTGCACGCGAACGCGGCGGATCTGCTGCAGCGGATGGTCGAGCGGAACATCACGCCCGCCGTGCTGACGGACCAGACCTCAGCGCACGACCCCTTGGTGGGCTATGTGCCGCAGGGGATGACGCTGCACGAGGCGGATGTGCTGCGGGGCACAGCGCCGGATGAGTATGTCCGGCGTTCGATGGCGACGATGGCCAAGCATGTCGAGCTGATGGTGATGCTGCAAACGCGCGGGGCGGCGACGTTTGATTACGGCAACAACATCCGGCAGCGGGCGCTCGACCACGGGTATAAGGATGCGTTCGCGTTCCCGGGGTTCGTGCCCGCGTACATCCGCGAGCAGTTCTGCATCGGTCGCGGGCCATTCCGCTGGGTGGCGCTCAGCGGCGATCCGGAGGACATCTACACCACCGATGCGGCTCTGCTTGACCTGTTCCCGGATGACAAGGGGCTGCACCGGTGGATCGCGGGGTGCAAGGGTGAGGATGGCAAGAACAAGTTCGGGTTCCAGGGGCTGCCAGCGCGGATCTGCTGGCTCGGCTACGGGCAGCGCGACAAGGCGGGGCTGCTGTTCAATGAACTCGTGGCATCGGGTGAGGTTTCCGCGCCGATCGTGATCGGGCGGGACCACCTGGACTGCGGTTCGGTCGCATCGCCCAACCGCGAGACCGAGGCGATGAAGGATGGGACGGATGCGGTCTCGGACTGGGCGATCCTCAACGCGATGGTGAACATCGCGAGCGGGGCCTCGTGGGTGAGCTTCCACCACGGCGGCGGTGTGGGCATCGGCTTCAGCCAGCACGCCGGGCAGGTCATCGTGGCGGATGGGACGGAGGATGCGGCGGAGCGGATCGCGCGGGTGCTCGCGAACGATCCGATGATGGGGGTGTTCCGGCACGCGGATGCGGGGTATGAGACAGCGCGGGGGTGTGCGCGGGAGCATGAGATTGATATCCCTATGATGGACTGACGCACATCGATACGGAGCCTGATCTTGCGCAGCACTTCCCTCGTCGTCGTTCTGGCCTCAGCCGCTCTTCTCTCTGCCTGCAGCACGGGCCGCCCCTTTGGCCCGCAAATGGATGTGAAGATGTACGGCACCGCGCAGCGGCCGGCGGAGCTTGACCGGTTGAATCCGTTCGTGGGGTCGTGGACCAGCGCCGCCGAGCAGCGCGATCTTGCGAGCGGACGCACGATGCGGGTCGAGCAGGTCAGCACGACGCGGTGGGTGGCGGGGGATCGCTTCCTGATGACCGAGACCACGCGGATGCGCGATGGGCAGAACGAATCAGCGGTCAGCATCACGACATGGGACCCCGAGCTGCGGCTCTACCGGCAGTGGACCTTTGACCAGAACGGCACCGTGGTGGCGGGGGAGGACTGGGAGTTCAACGCCGCCGATTCATCGTGGCGCTTGACGCGGCAGGCGGGGGACGAGCGGATCGAGAGCGTGCTGCGCATCGACCCTGATGGTGGCCGGATGCACACCAACTACACGGTGTGGGGGCGCGGCGTGCGAGGGAAGATCGCGGAGGGGTCGGGGACGGCGACGCGGACGAAGTGATCGGCGGCTGCTGCCTTATGCAGATGTGTATCGAATGCACGCTTGGTTCGCCCTGCCGGACGAGAGATCCAGGTTCTGCCTGATGGATGCTCTATTGGTGGGCCGGCACTCTGTGCCGGCTCAGAGTTCACGGTGATTCGGACTCGGCACGGAGTGTCGAGCCACCGAGTTCACGGTGATTCGGACTCGGCACGGAGTGCCGAGCCACCGAAAACCGATCCATCAGACAGAACCTGGTCGGATCCACCAGGGGCGTGCTTGATGACTCGTGGCCCCTGGCAACCATCGTGCGCCCTGACGGGCGAAAGCATGAAGGACACGAGCGCTGATCAGCGGGCGCGGCGCTTGCCGACGCCGCCCTTGGGGCCCTTTTTGCGAGGTCCGCCCGTGGGTGTTCCGGGAGCGGTGCCGGGCGCACCCTTGCGGCCGGTGGCGCCCTTCTTGAACTTGACCTTGTACTTGGGCTTGGGCTTGTTGGAAGCGGCCGCTCCGCGATCCGCGCGGGCGCTCGCTTCCTGGCGGGGAGCGGGGGCCGAGCCCTGGCGTGCGCCACCGCGTGGGTCCTGTGACAGGCGACGATCGGACGGGGCGGGCTTCTTCGCGCCTTTGGGTGGCGCGGACGGGCGACGCGTCGGCGCCGCGACCGGGCCCGCATCGTCGAGGTCGGAGAGGTCGATCTCCTCATCGTCATCTTCGATCTCGTCGGCCTCATCGACGGCGAGGACTTCGAGTTCTTCACCTTCGATGCCCGCTTCATCGAGCCATTCCTCGGCCTCGTCGAAGGCGGGGGAGTCCTCGCCTCCATCGTGGGCGCCAAGGGGTTCGAGGGCTTCGAAGCCATCTT
>JBIPMO010000291.1:0-3943 GCA_044369085.1 Phycisphaerales bacterium | reverse complement strand
CTCATCGCGCTGGGCATCGGCATCGCCGTCCGCTGCGAGCCGTGCATCTTCACGCATGTCGAGAAGTGCCTCAAGGCCGGGGCGACGCCCAGGGAAGTGATGGACGCCGCGGGCGTTGCGGTCATGATGGGCGGCGGGCCGGTGTACACGTACACCCCGATCGTCGCCGCCGCGCTGGAGCACTTCGCGGCCCACCCGATCGCGCACTGAGGTGCGCGCCAGTCGCTTCGTCATTGTGTCTTCAAGACTCGTCCGCACATTCAAGGAGTATCGTCCATGGGCAACTGCACAAACGTTGGAACCGCTGATCGCGCTGTCCGCGCTCTGATCGGCATCGTCGCGCTGGTGCTCGCGTTCACGACGCTGGGCGTGATGGCGGGCGCGGTGTGGGGGATCGTCGCCGCCGTGGTTGGCGTCGTCATGCTCGGCACCGCCGCGCTGGGCGTATGCCCGGCATACATGCCGTTCAAGATGTCGACGTGCAAGGTCGCGTCGAGATAGAAGTTGTTCCCGCGGTCCGCGCTGCGGGCCGCCTTCGCTGAGTCCTTCAGGAGTTGCCAAATGAACAGTTACGCCCCGTTGCCATCACTCGCCTGCGCTGCGCTGGTCGTGCTCGGCACGCTCACCTCGGGCGCGGGCACAGCGCGTTCAGCGGGCCAGCAGAACGCGCCGCCGGAATCTCCAGCCGCGCCCGCCGCCGCCGCGGTGGCCGCCAACGACCCGTACCCGGGCGTGAACTCCGTCGCCAAGGACCGCGATGGCTGGCAGCAACTGCTCAGCGATCACGCCGCGATCCGCCGCACGCTCGTGCACAGCGAGAAGGACGGCCGCGGCATCGTCGAAGCGACCACCGAGAGCGACGACCCAGTCGTCGCGGCCCGCATCATCGAGCACGCCAAGGCGATGCAGGCCCGCATGAAGGTCGGCGCCCAAGTCCGCTTCTGGGACCCCGTCTTCGCCGAGCTCTTCAAGAAGCACGGCGCGGTCACGATCGACGTGAAGCCGACGGACAAGGGCGTGAAGATCGTCGAGAGCAGCGCGGACCCCGAGGCCGTCGCGCTCCTTCGTTCGCACGCGATGGGCGTGAGCGAGTTTGTCCGCGAGGGGCACAAAGCCGCGCCGCGTCCGACCGCACGCTTCAACGTCGGCGACCCGCTCCCGGCCCCGGAACTCGCCATCGGCGGCGTGCCGCACCGCTTCATCCTCACGCAGCCCGATGCCGAGCAACTGGCCGGGCTCAAGTCCGCCGGCGTCGATGTGGTCATCAACTTCCGCAAGCCCGCCGAACACCCGGAGTACAACGAGCAGGGAGCCGTGGCCGACACGGGCATGACGTACTGCAACCTCGCCTACGCGGGCGCGGAGGAGATCACCGACGAACTGCTCGACTCGGCCCGTGCCGCGATCAAGGCCGCCGACGAGAAGGGCCACACCGCCGCGCTGCACTGTCGCACCGGCAACCGCATCGGGCCGGGATGGGCGGCGTATCGGGCGCTCGACAAGGGCGTGCCGGTTGAGCAAGCGATCAGCGAAGCCAAGGCCATGCAGATGGTGGACCCGCTCATGGAGTCCAAGACGCGGGACTACATCCGGCGCAAGGCTTCAAGCGCCAGCGCCTGGACACCGGTCGCACCCGATACGTTGACTCACTCGCAGCAGACACAGCGGCAACTCGCCCTCGACGCGAAGGACGCGATGTTCTCACATCTCTTTGCCGCACTCGGCGAAGCGATGGGCAGGCCAGGACCCGAGGGCGGTGCCGCCGGAGCCATCGGCGTGTGCAAGGAGCAGGCTCCCAAGATCGCGCTGGCCGTCGCGCGCGAGAAAGGTGTCATGATCGGTCGGACCAGCGCGAAGCTCCGCAACCCGGCCAACGCCGCGCCCTCGTGGGCACTCGGCGTGCTCAACGATCAACCCGCAGAGCCGCGCCTGACCGCGAACACCGACGGCTCGCTCGGCGTCACGCTCCCGATCAAACTCGCGGCCAACTGCCTGGCCTGCCACGGCAGCCCTGAGCAACTTGATCCGGAGGTCAAGGCCGCGCTTGCCGCGAAATACCCGAAGGATCAAGCGACCGGCTTCAAAGAAGGCGACCTCCGCGGCTGGTTCTGGGTCGAGGTGCCACCAACAGCCGCGCGTTAGTTGGCAAGCCCTTCGGCAGACTGCTCCGCCTCGCTGATCGCTCTAAGAATCGCCTTCCGCACCCGCGCCGGCATCTCTCCATCCGCCAAACGGGCGCAGGTGTTCTGTGACAAGTCCAACTCCGCGAAGACCGCCTGGCAGCGCTCGCACACGATGCCCTGACCGATCGGGAATCCTCGTCCGTGGTCCATGGCGTCTAGCTTGGCCTTGAGCAGGTCCAGGCAGACCTGCTTCTCGTAGGTCGGTGCCTTCGCGGCCCGTTTGGGCACGCTGGCGTGGTCCACGATCGCCTTCCGCAACAGCAGCCGCGCCCGATGTACGCGGGTCTTGACGGTCTCGGGCTTGATGTTCAGCGCCTTGGCCACATCCTCGATCGAAAGCTCCAGCATCTCCTTGAGCACCAGCGGCACGCGGAAGTTCTCTGGCAGCGTCAGGATTGCGTCATGCACCGCGCGGGCCGACTCGTGCTCGATCGCCTCGGCCAAGGGTCCGGTGCCTTCGCCATTCACGCCGCCGCTGGAAATGCCCTGCAGGTCCACGTTCCTCGTCTCATTCCACGGCATGAGCTGCGACAACGCGGGCATCCGCTTGTCTATGCCCCCCTTGCGCCGCAGCCGGGCCTTGCAGGAGTGTGCCGCGATGGCGTAGAGCCACGTTCCGGGGTTGGCGTCCCCCTTGAACGTGTGCCACTTGCGATGGGCCTGCAGGAAGACCTCCTGCACCATGTCCTCGGCGTCGGACACGTTGCCGCACAGACGCGAAGCGAGGCTGTAGAGCCGGGGGCCGTGGAGTTCGACCAGTTGCGGGATCGCCGTCGTGGCGGGATCCTTTGCACGCGGCCCCTCACACGACAGCATCGTCGCGGAAGTCTGTCTGGCACTTCGCGGAATCCCGGGAGGACTTCTCACGAGTGCAGTGTAGGAGTTCGAGTGCTCCACGCTCGAGGCTTGTTCAGGTCAGCCTCGACGCTCGGGTATCGATGGCGCTTCGACAGGTGGGAGTTGACGCCCAAAGTTCAAATCGTCGCAGCAGGCAGGCACAACACGTGGAACTTTGAGCACTTACTCGCGGTCATCCGAACCGGCAAGTCGTTGCGTAAGTCGTGCTGCTACAACGAGAAAGCCCTTCGATGTGCTCATCGAAGAGCTTTACTCCAAACAACGTCGAGGTGATAGGACGGGGTTCGAACTCTTTGCCAAGGCAATACGCCTCTGGGACCCAGAATCGTGGTTTCTGCTCATCACGAAACCGTCTATGCCGGTGACAGCCAACATCGCCTGCCGCCGACGCGGGTGCGTCACGACTGATGGACGTCTATCTGGGCTGCCTGATCTGAAACCTGTTCATTGGGGGTAGAGGGTGAGGTTTGGAGCGGAAGGGCAACTGCCTTGGCTGTCCAGCGGGTTCCAGCTCCGGCAGCTGGACTACATCTTGAGGTCGAAGCTACCAGCGACCGTGCCGCCCTTGTCGTCCTCGATTTCAACCCACAGTTTGCTGCCCGCGGGCATCGGGTTCGGGATCTCGGCATGGACGTGCCAGCGGTTGGGGTCCTTGGGGTCTTCAATCTCGGCTTTGGCCTTGACTGAACCCTTGGCATCCTGCGTGCCAATCCAAAAGCGGACGGCGGCGGCCTTGGTCGTGGCTCCGGAGACTGGCGTGATGGCCACGTCGATGGGTGTGTCCTTGCCAGCGACGATCTGACCTTCGTCACGGGTGGCCTTCGCCGTGAACGTGCCGATGGTCTGCTCGCCCAGTGCGATCACCGCACCGCCATGGCCGGGCTTGGGAGCGGCATGCTCGC
>JBIPMO010000308.1:0-3622 GCA_044369085.1 Phycisphaerales bacterium | reverse complement strand
CGCCACGGCGATTCTCGAAGCGGGCACCTACCACGCTTTCGTGGGCATGGCCAACGATGCGTACCCCTGCGGATCGGGATCGAACGACTACCGGGCCACGCTCACATGCGTGCCGCTGGGCGGTTGCTGCACCGCGACCGATTGCTTCCGAGCATCGGCGGCGCAGTGCGCAACCGCGGGCGGGTTCTACGCGGGCGACGGCAGACCATGCCCGACCGTTTACACAGCGACCGGCAGTTGCAGCGCGTTCGAGAACATCGCCTCGACGGGGACGCCTCTGGCCATCGCCGGCGAGACTGGTCTGAGCATTCCCCTGGGGTTCAGCTTCCGGTTCTACGGGGTCGATTCGACGACCATCGGGGTCTCGGCCAACGGGTACCTCACGTTCGGAGCGACGCTCGGCTCCGCCGCCAACGTGCCTCTGCCAAACGCGGCGCTGCCGAACGCGCTCATCGCTCCATTCTGGGACGACCTGGCCCCGGAATCAGCGGGGACAATCCGGCACCAGACACTGGGCGCGGCGGGTGCACGCCGCACCATCGTGCAGTGGACGAATGTGCCTCGATTCCTCTCGATCGTGCCCAACACCTTCCAGGTGGTCCTGTACGAAGGGTCGAACTGCATCGAGTTCCGGTACCAGTCGACGGACCCGGCGGCGACGCCGGCCCGGGGCGTGGAGAACCAGACGGGCAACGCCGGTCTCACCCTGCAAGGCCTTCCGCCGCCGAACTCGTGCGTTCGGCTTTGCCCGATGCTGCCGCCCCGAGGATGCCAGTCATCCTGCAACGGAGACGCCAACGGCGACGGCATGGTGACCTTCCTGGACGTCACCACGGTGCTGTCGAACTTCGCGGGCGTGCCTCCCCAAGGCGATGCGGACAACAACGGCGTCATCAACTTCCTGGATGTCACGACCGTGCTCGCGAATCTGGGCAACACGTGCCCGTAGCGGTGCAAACCGGTTCGGAGCGACGTTGCGATGTGATGTCGCGGCCTTGAGCCAGACATCCCGCGTGTTTCGCGCGTCGGATCGTCGGCACCGATGATTTCTAGGCATCATCCCTAGGGCTGAAAGGTGCAAGATGACACGTTTCCGTCTTGTGGGTGTGGCAATCTGGGGGTATTCAATGCGTTGTTCATTGGCGGCGGGCGCATCCACGAAGTGAAACGCTCCACCGCGTCCGCCCCGAACGGCCCAAAGCGACGACCGGAGCCTGCGCATGACTTTCGATGACCGCACCGCCACGCCGCCTGTGATCGACGAAATGAACTCCGACCCGGAAACGACCGGGCATTCGCTGTCGCGGCGCGACCTGTTCAGGCTTGTAAGGCGGCCGCTCGCGCTGGCGACCGGAGCCGCGGCGGGCGCTTTCTGGGGAGCCCCGCGAAGCAGAGCGCTCGCATCGGATGTGTCGGCGGATGTCGACCCCGGTGCCCTGCTCCGCAAGCTTGCATCGCGGATCACGATGGGGCCGACATCCAACGAGCTCGGCCTCGCCTACCAGCTCGGCTACAGCGGGTACCTGGAATACCACCTCAATCACACGGCGATCGACGACACGGTGCTGAACGGCCGGATCGCGACGCTGACGACGCTGACGCAGAACTACAGCACGCTGGTCACCCTCCCGGCGTCGCAGGTGATCGGCGAGCTCTCCGACGCGGTCATCCTCCGCGCGCTGCTCTCGAACCGCCAGCTCTTTGAGCGCATGGTCGAGTTCTGGACGGATCACTTCAACATCCTGATCGACAACGGCAACGGCCGGTACATGAAGACCACCGATGACCGCGATGTGATCCGCCAGCACGCGCTGGCGACATTCCCGCAGCTGCTCAACGCGAGCGCTAAGAGCCCGGCGATGCTCTTCTTCCTCGACAACTACACCTCGGTGGTGGGCAACCCCAATGAGAACTACGCCCGGGAGCTGATGGAGCTTCACACGATGGGTGTGGACGGCGGCTACACGCAGCACGATGTCGAGGAGGTGGCCCGCTGTTTCACGGGCTGGGGCATCAGCACGAGCGCCGGCGCTTCCAACGGAACTTTCCTTTACAACAACACCGCGCACGATCAGGGGCAGAAGACGGTGCTGGGCAACATCATCCCCGCGGGCGGCGGGATGCAGGACGGCCTCACCGTGCTGAGCATTCTGATAGGCCACCCGAGCACCGCACGCTTCCTGGCCGCCAAGCTCTGCCGGTGGCTTCTTGGCGAGGGCACGCCTCAGTCGGTCGTGACCGCGGTGGCCGATGCCTACACCTCGAGCGGGGGCAGCATCAAGTCGATGATCCGCGCTGCGCTGCTGCCCGGGCACCTGCACGACGCTCCGCCGAGGTACAAGCGGCCCTTCCACTACTTCACAAGCGTGATGCGCGCGATCAACGCGAACGTGACGAGCACCGCGAACCTTCGCAACAACCTGAACAGCGCCGGGCATCGCCCCTACTACTGGATCACCCCCGACGGGTACCCCGACAGTCTGTCGCACTGGGTCGGCCTGGTGCTGCCACGCTGGAACTTCGCGGCCTCGGTCGCCGCCGGGCAGTTCTCGGGGGTGACCTACGACCTGGCCACTTTCTTCGCCGGCGCGACGACCGCCGACCAGATGGCCGAACGCATCAACACGGCGCTCTTCGCCGGGGAGATGGACCCGGCCGACAAGCTGCGCATCCGTGACTACCTCGCACCGCAGCCGACCTCCACCACCAAGCAGCGTGACGCACTGGGGCTGGCCCTGTCTTCCCCGGCGTTCCACTGGTATTGAACCGCCCGATCCGCTCGCGTCATCCTTCGCCGCCGCGCCGAGCACGTCCGCCCCCGTTTCAGGCCCGCAAGCAATCGAATCAGCACATCGCCGTTCCGGAGCCCCCGCGCATGATCCGCCATGATCCACACGCCTGCCCCGAGTACAACGCCCTCTCCCGCCGCGGCTTTCTCGCCGGAACCGGGGCCGCCGCGGTGGCGCTCGCCTCGGCGCCGGCGTGGCTGCCGCGCGTCGCGGTCGCTCGTGATCATCGCACCGGTCCGCGCGATGTGATCGTGTCGGTGTACCTGCGTGGTGCATCGGACGGGCTGTCGCTGGTGCCGCCGCACGGGGAGAGCGCGTACTACGCAGCGCGTCCCACCATCGCGGTGCCGCGCCCATCGGTCGGCGACCCCACCTCCGCGATCGACCTCGACGGGTTCTTCGGCATCGCCCGACCGTTGCAGCCGCTCTACAACGCGTACCAGCTCGGCCAGCTCCTGTTCGTTCACGCCTGCGGGTCGCACGACCCATCGCGCTCGCACTTCGAGGCGCAGCGATTCATGGAGCTAGGCGTCCCGCAGGACCCGAACCTGGCCACCGGGTGGCTGGGGCGGCACCTGGCCAGCACAGCGCCGTCGCTCCCCGAGGCCGTGCTGCGAGCGGTGGGCATCTCCTCGGGCTTGCAGGTGACGCTCGCCGGCGGGCCAAGCACACTTCCGATCCCGGATCTCGACAGCTTCGGGCTGTCGGGGCCCGCGAACACCTCGACGGCCCGCCGCAACGTGCTTTCGAGCATGTTCATGGATGAACCCGACCCGCTGAGCGCCGCGGCCATCACCACGCTGCAGACGATCGACCTGCTGAACATGATCAGT
>JBIPMO010000113.1:0-8978 GCA_044369085.1 Phycisphaerales bacterium | reverse complement strand
CTCCGGCTACGCGCCCGCCAACTCCGCCGTGTATCCCGCCGGTTCGTTCGGCACGGCGCTCAAGTCGACCGCCGCGCTCATCAAGGCGAACGTCGGGGTTGAAGCGGTCGCGATCGATCTTGGCGGGTGGGACACCCACAGCGCGCAGGGGACCGTCGGCGGCGCGCTCGACACGCTCATGACCACCTTCGGCCAGGCGCTGGGCGCATTCCACGCCGACGTCATCGCCGACAACTCGGCGCCGTCGACCACGCTCGTCTCGATGTCGGAGTTCGGCCGCAGGGTCAGCGAGAACGGCAGCCAGGGGACCGACCACGGCCACGGCAACGTGATGATCGTGATGGGGCGCTGCATCAGCGGCGGGCGAGTGCTCCGCAACTGGCCCGGGTTGGCCGCGGCGAATCTTTTCGAGGGCCGCGATCTGGCGGTGACGATCGACTACCGCGATGTGCTGGCGGAGATCGTGCAGTCCCGGTTGGGGAACAGCAACCTGTCGACGGTGTTCCCGAACTACACCCCCACGATGCGAGGCGTTCTCTCGTGCTGAACACGACACTTTCCTCAACCAGAGCGCACCCTCGGGTGCACGCCGCGTTCCGGACCACCACCATGAAAACCGCCCTGCTCGTCGCGTTGCTGGCTTCGCCCGCCCTTGCAGCACCGCCCCCGACCCCGGTCTACTCCAACGCCTCGACAAACCCGAACGATCCCGGGCTCGCGACCGGTTCAACGAGCGCCAGCGGAGTGGCCGCCCCCGTCGGTTCCCAGTGGAGCGAGCTTCAGCGCGACGCATCCAACGCCGCCAACGCCATCGCGGGCTTCTCGGCCAATCGAGGCGTCGACTCTGCGGCCTACCGGTTCGCCGATGACTTCACCGTGGGCGGCTTCCCCTACGGCTGGAACATCACGAACGCATCGTTCTATGTGTACCGGTCGGGCGCCGCATCCACCCCAGTGAGTGGCGCGTTCGTTCGGATCTGGAACGGGCGGCCCGGCGATCCCGGCGCAGCGGTCGTGTGGGGAGACCTTTCGACCGACCGGCTGGCAAGCTCCTGGCCCCTCAACATCTACCGGATCTTTAACTCGGTCACGAGCCCCGACGTGCAGGCACCGAGCTCCAACCGTCGAATCTGGCAGGTGAGCGTGAACACCCCCGGGCTGCAGCTCGCCAGCGGCTCATACTGGATCGAGTGGCAGTTCACCGGTGCTGGCGGCAGCGAGGTGTATGTTCCCGCCGTGACGCCGGTGGCATCGCGCGGCAAGCCGGGCGCGAACGCTCGGCAGTTCAAGCCGCTGATCGCCCCCGGCGGTGCCACGGACCAATGGGCCGACCTGCTCGATCTGGGCAAACCTTCCTCGGCCGCGGATCTCGCGCAGGACCTACCGTTCATCATCACCGCGAGCCCGGGGCTCCCCCCCTGCCCGGGGAACGCGGATGCGTCGGCGTCGGTCAATTTCACGGATGTAACGGCGGTGCTCGCGAACTTCGGCACCGCGTATTTCCCGGCATCGGGCCCGGGCGATACCGATGGAGACGGGTACGTCAACTTCTCCGACCTCACAACGACGCTGGCGAACTTCGGGAACGCCTGCCCCTGAAGCGACCGCTGGCACACCACGAGCGGGCAGCACTGCCGAATCGGCGGCGTGCGCATATCATCGCGGGTAACCCATCGGAGCCCCGCCTTGAAGACGATCTCATTCATTCTTGCGCTGGCCATCGCGTTCTGCCTCACACCCCTCTCGCGCGGCCAGAACGGGCTCACAACCTCCGAACGATCGGCCATGCAGGCGCTGGCCGAGGCCACGGTCACGCTCGACCAGGCGATGCAGCGGGCAGCCGAGCAGGACATGACCGCCGTCCCCGCCCGCGCGTATCTCACGATGAAGGACAACAAGGCATGCTGGGGCGTCGAGGTCGTCGCGGGCGAGTACTTCCGAACGTTCTGGGTTGACGGCAAGACCGGCGCGTTCATACGGTCGGAGGAGCGCCGCGCCGACGGCAGCGCCCAGCGTCACCGGATGTTCCACGAGCAGGGCGGTGTCGGCTACGCCGAGGCATCTCGGATCGCTCTGGGTGAGTTCGAGAACGCCAAAGCCCACGATGTCCGCAGCAACCTCTCCGGCGAGGCGCTGACCTATGACGTGTACCTCATGCAGGGCGAGCGGCCCGTGTGGGTCCGCGTGGATGCCTCGGGAGGGATCGTCCAGAAGGGCGATGCGCCCCGCCCGCTGCAGAAGAAAAAGGCTGGCTGAAGCGCCCGCCGGCACCACTATCATGCGCAGCGCATGCCGCGCTCCGTCTTGCTCATGCTCAGCCAGTTGCCCCAGGACCCCACGAGCGGGGCCGCGCGATCACTGCGGACCATGTGCGAATGGCTCGCCTCGGCGGGTTTCCGCGTCGCGGCCCTGGGCACGACCGCGACGGACCACGGCAGCGGAGCGGCCGACCCGCTCAAGATCCTCCGCGAGCAGGGGCACTCGATCGAAACTGACAAGCCCGGCGATCTCGCCGATCGCCCGGTGTATCGGTGCAACTCCCGCGGTGTTGAGTGCGTGATCCTCGACACGGGTAAACACTCATCCACGACGTGGCTTACCTCGCAGGGCGATCAGTACAACCGGCTCCTGACGGAGCTGCACCAGCGTTACAAGTTCGAAGTGTGCCTGACCATGGGCGCGATGCCGCCCGAGCGCGAGCGGCAGGCCTGGCTCCGACATCGCGGCTGCATCGTTGTGCTCGGGGTCAGGCAGCACGGCTATTACCACCCGGATGCCTTCACCACCGTCGATGATGCGCTGATGCCGAGCGAGTTTCTCGTGGGCTGCTACCGCAAGCGCATCGGCATCACCGGCACCGCGCTGCCCATGCCCATCGAGCTCGGCGATGTGATCCCGCCCGAGCGGCGACCGATCTACACCGTGCAGGTGAACCCCAACCCGGAGAAGGGGCTTTTCTTCCTGGCGCGGCTGGCCGAGGAGATCTCGCTGGCGCGCCCGGACTTTCCGCTGCTGATCGTCGAATCTCGGGGGGGCGGGCTGGGGGTGATCGCCGCGGGGCGAGCCGGGGGCTTTGATCTGGGTCGTCACGCCAACATCATGGTGTCGCCCGGAGTGCCGCAGCCCAAGGGGTTCCTCGTCGCCACGCGCGTCCTGCTCGCACCGAGCGTCTGGGAAGAACCCAGCGGCCGCGTCGCCGCCGAGGCCATGCTCTGCGGCATTCCCCCGGTCGTTTCCGACCGCGGCGGGCTGCCCGAAACCGTCGGCGAGCACGGATTCGTCCTCCCGCTGCCATCTGACCTGACCACGGCGACGCGGACCCCCGTCGCGGCCGCCGCCGTCGGGCCGTGGGTCGACCTGCTGCTCCGACTTCACGATGATCGGTCGTTCTACGCCGATGCCTGCGCCCGCGCCGCCGAGGGCGGCAGAGCATTCCGCCCGGAGGCGCTCAAGCCCAGGTACATCGAGTACTTCTCGAACGTCAGGCGGAAGGAAGAGAAGCGCCGACCGTGAAGCCGACACCGCGCAGCGTCCTTTGGCTCTCCTCGCAGTCGCCGTTTGACCCGGCGAGCGGGGCAGCCCGCGCCGATCGCACCATCTGCGAACTGCTGGCCGAGGCGGGCTTCCGCGTCCGGGCCATCGGCACCACCGCAAGCGAGCACGAGCAGCCCACGCCGCACGTCGAGTACCTGCGAGGCTTCGACATCCATCCGACCGTCGAACGCGGCGCCGCCCCGGGCGAGTGCGACATCCTGCGGTTCACCCACAAGGGCGTCCAGCACGCCATCCTCGATGTCGGCCAGACATCGCCGTACGGCTGGTTCCGCAACCATCACCCGCGGTACATGCGGCTCCTGCACGAGAGCCTGGATCGCGAGATCCCGAGCGTGGTGTACGGCTATGGCGGCGTGCCCCCGGAGATGCAGCGCCGCGAGCTGTGCCGGCAGCGCGGGGCCGTCTCGCTGATGATGCTGCACAACTGGGGCTACTTCTCGCCGGGGGCTTTCAGTGGCATCGACCGGCTGATGGCTTGTTCGGACGAGGTGTCCCGTCGCTACAAGCAGCGCTGCAGCGTGGATGCTCCTTCGATGCCCATGCCCATCGACGAGACCGAGCTGTACTCCCCCGCGTCGGACCCACGCTTCGTCACCTTCATCAACCCGAGCCCCGACAAGGGTGCCGCGGTCATGGCGAGGGTGTGCGATGACATCTGCTCGAGGCGCGCTGACATCCCGTTCCTGATCGTGAACGCTCGCCGGACCGCGCAGACGCTCGTCGATTTCGGGATCTACGGCGGCTTTGATCTGCGTCGCCACACGCAGATCGTGTTCAGCGAAGGGGTGCCGACGGCGGCTCCGATCTTTGCGGTCACGCGCATCCTGATGGTCCCGAGCGTGTGGGACGAGCCCGGCGGCCGCGTCGTGGCCGAGGCGATGCACCTGGGTGTGCCCGCGATCATCTCGGATCGAGGCGGCATGGTCGGCACCGCACGCGGGGGCGCGATCGTGCTCTCGATCCCCAAGCACATCGACCCGGCCTGGAAGTATCCGATCACCACGCGCGAAGCGGCCCCGTGGGTCGAGGCGATCGAGATGCTCTGGGACGATCCGGCTGCCTATCAGGACTACCGCTGGCGAGCCGCCGCCGCGGGAACCTACTACAGCCGGGAGAGCATGCGCCGGATCTACGCCGCGTTCTTTGACGGCGTCTCACCGAAGACATCGCCGTAGGCGGCACCCGGGCCATCGCTCGTATCACGACAGCGGCTTGCGCTTGGGCTCGCCCGCCGCTCGGGGGTAGGTTCGCGGTGTGCGGGATGCCTTCTCGATCACGACAAGCCTGCCGGTCGGCGTATCGAGGGTGCCGGCGTGAGCGCCGCCGAGAATCTCCAGTGCCGGGCGTGCTTCTTCGAGTTCTTCATCGGCTTTCTGGCCCTTGACGAAGACGACCCGACCGCCGACACGGCAGAGCGGGATGCACAGCTCGGCCGCGACGTTCATGCGCCCGAGCGCACGAGCCGTGACGACATCGAAGGACTCGCGCAGCCCGCGGCGATCTTGGGCGATCTCTTCAGCGCGATCGGAGTTCACCGTCGCGTTGGCCAGACCGAGCGCCGCGATCGTCGCTTCGAGGAACGCCGCCTTCTTCGCGGTCGATTCGATCAGCGTGAAGCGCAGTCGGGGCAGCACGATGGCGAGCGGGATCGCCGGCACCCCCCCCCCGCTGCCGACATCCGCCACCGTCCCGTTCTCGGGCGCCTCGGCGAGCAGCGGCATGAGGGTGAGCGCATCAAGGATGTGCCGGGTCCAGGCCTCGGCAGGGTCCGTGATCGCGGTCAGGTTCAGCACCTCGTTGGAGGCGAGCAGGATGGCCAGGTAGCGGCCGAGTTGCTCGGCTTCGCCCGGCTCCAGTTCCACACCGATCTCGCGGGCGCGGTCGAGCCATCCCGCCGGGGGAGCAAGCGGTGCGGCATCGGTCGGAAAGACCAGCCGCTCGCGTGGAGCGGCCCGGCCGTGGTTGGGCGTTTCTCGTTCGGTCACAGGTGCGATGCTAGCCGATGGGTGGCCCGGCATCAGGAAACCAGCAGCCCCCGACACGCCAGGCTTCGAGCCCGACGATCCGGGGGCTGCTCGGGAAGGGAGCTTGCCGCGGAGAGCGATCTGTCTGGTCACTGGGGCAGCGACTTGAGCGCTGCGAGGACGATGTCGGGCTCGACGCGCTTGGTGTAGTCCTCATCCACCCAGACGTTGCGGACGACGCCACCCTTGTCGATGACGATGGTGGCTGGGTGAGGCAGCGACCACTCACCATCGGCGTTGCGATCGGCGAGGTCGATCTTGTACGACTTGTACTTGGTCTTGATCTCTTCCGACACGTTGAAGAGGACGTTGTAGTTGCGGCAGACATCGCCCTTGGCATCAGAGTAGGCCTGGAAGTCGAGCTCGTGAGCGTTGGTCATCTGGGATGCGTACCCGGCCTTCTCCGGGCTGATCGCGATGATGGTGGCACCGGCCGCGGTGAACTCGGACATCTTCTCGTCCCAGGCTCGCAGGCTCTTGGTGCAGTAGGGGCACCACGAGCCGCGGTAGAAGATCACCACCACCGGCCCCTTGCCGTAGAGCGACTCGATTTTGACCGGCTCGCCCGTCCGATTGAGAAGCTCGCCCCCGGGGGCCATCTCACCGATCTTGGGGCCCCAGATCTGGGCCGCGGCTGCTTCGGCGGGCTTGGCGGCGGGTTGCGACTCGCCCGCGACGGCGGCAAACGAACAGGCCAAAGACGCCAAGAGGATGACGGTGCGGATGCGGGGCATGCTGAATGGCTCCGTAGGTTGGAGGAACGCGAGCGATCTTTCCGGGCCGGAAGTTCCGGCGCAGCGACCTTTCTGATTCCCCGAGCGGGCGCAGGTTACAGAAAGCTGGCGAGCGGCGGGGCCGAATCAGGGCGCGGCATCGCCTGAAAGCACTCGGCGGACCGTCTGCGAGAGCCAGTGCTGCTCCGAAGGATCACCCGGCCCGTCCCACTGGTCGGCGACGCCGGTGAAGCTGCTCGTGGAAGCAGAGCCCTCACCGCCGACGATCATGACCCTGCCGAAGTTCGGGTCAAGGCTCGTTTCGCTGGAGTTGATGGCAGAGGCTGTGGTCTGGTCCGCGCCGACCACGGACTCTCCAGAACGAGGCTCGACCTGCGATGAGGTTCGGACCAGACCGAGCTCAACCAGGCGGTCGTGCGCCAGCTCGGGCTCGTGGATGCCGATGCGACGCTCCGTGGCGGCGAGGGAGGCCTCTTCGATATCGCGTGCGGTGGTCAGTCGAACAGCCACGACATCGGGGGCGATCGCGTCGAGTCGCCCCCGCACGGTGCCCGCGGGCGGCAGGTCAAGCCGGATCGTAGTGATGATGCCTCCATGCTCATCGAGGAGCACGAGGCTGGCGGGGGTCCAGCGGCCGACCGTCGAGAAAATTCGCAGACGCGGTCCCAGATCGATCGTTGTGACCGCGGGGAAGCCCGGGGTCAGGGCGGCCGGGTCGTACATGAAGCCGGGAGCAACGACCATTGGAGGAGGCGTCGGGGCCTGCACCGAGGCGGTCTGCCCAGGCGCGGCGGGCGCTGGCGCCCTCTCGCAACCTCCCAGGCCCGCAAGCGCCGATGCCAGAACAAGTTGGGAGGTGATCGAGCGCATGACTCGTTCTTTGTTCGGAACCCGGGCTCGGGCCTTGCGTCGGATCCAAGCCAATGGCGGTCGGGGTGTCCGGTCGCAGCGCATGGCTTCGGGGGTGGCTCAACGCATCACACCTCCCAACCGCCTTGCTAACATACTCCCTCCGGCGGTGCGTCGCCGTCCACGTGTGCTGACCCGTGCTCGCGAACATGTCAACCATCAAACTTCGTTGCAGCGATCAGAAGGTTCCGGCGGTCGAGCTCGCGGCGGCCGCCGTGGCCATCGGGCGTCACTCCGACAACGACATCCCCCTCGTCAACGACGATGTGGCATCGCGGTTTCACTGCGTGATCGAGCCAGGGGCCGGGGGTGTGTACACGCTCAAGGACCTGGGCTCGCGCAACGGCACACGCGTCAACGGGCACGCGATCTCAACAGCAAACCTGAACCCCGGCGACGTCATCGCTGTGGGCAAGCACACCTTCACCGTCGTGGTTGAAGAGGAGCGCGTCGAGGCGCCGGTGATCGGCAAGGGTGCCAAGCCGCGCGCCCAGGCAGGGGATGCGGGCCCGTGGGCCGCGGAAGTTCGCGGCATCATCGATGCCCTTCCCCCCAAGGGTGCCGGGCTTGAGCACATCTACGTCATCGATGCGGGCGGACAGAAGTCCGATGTGCTCCAGAGCGAGGCCCAGGGCGCCACGGCGGTGCGGCTGCTGCTGCTCGCGGCCTCCAAGGCCCGGGCCACGGACATCCACTGCGAGCCTCGCGGCGACATCTTCTCGATCCGCATGCGCGTCGACGGTCAGATGGTGAACATCGTGGACCTGCCCAAGAACGTTGGCGATCTCTCCCTGGGGCTGATCAAGAACGCCTGCCAGATGCAGGCCGCGGCTCGCGATGCCGTCCTCGACGGGCACTGCTCGGTGAAGTTCCCCGATCGCCGCGTCGAGTACCGCGCCTCGTTCACGCCGACCGTGCAGGGGCAGAAGCTGGTGCTGCGCATCCTCGACCAGCGGCTGGCCCCCACTTCGCTGAGCGACCTCAACCTGCCCATGTACATGCTCGAACGTGTCCGCAAGTCCTGCGAGCAGGACGCGGGGATGATCCTCGCGGCCGGGCCGACCGGGTCGGGCAAGACGACGACGCTCTACAACGCGCTGCGCGAGATCGACCGTCAGCGACGGAACGTGATCACGATCGAGGACCCCGTTGAATACAACCTCGACGGGGTCACGCAGATCCCCGTCGGGGTCAACAACTCGTTCGGCGAGCTGCTGCGCTCGGTGCTGCGGCAGGATCCGGATGTGATCCTGGTGGGCGAGATCCGCGACCTTGAGACCGCTCGCGTGGCGGCCCAGGCGGCCATGACCGGCCATGTGGTGTTCTCGACCGTGCACGCCAAGGACACCATCGGCGCGGTCTTCCGCCTGCTGGACCTGGGGATCGAGGCGTACCTCGTCGCCAATGCGATGGATGTGATCATCGCGCAGCGCCTCGTGCGCCTTCTGTGCGAGTTCTGCCGGCGCCCGGTCAAGGTCACCCCCGGGCAGTCGACACGCATCGGGCGCTTCCTGGAGGGTAAGTCCGAGGTGTTCGCCGCCACCGGCTGCTCCAAGTGCCTCCGGACCGGGTTCAACGGGCGGCGGGCGCTCTTCGAGCTGCTGGAGTTCAACGACGAGCTGCGCGACTGCGTCCTGACCAGCCCATCGATCGCTTCGATGCGCAAGATCATCGAGCAGGGCGTCTTCACGACGCTGCAGCAGTCGGGCTGGCTGCTCGCCGCTCGCGGGCACACCACGCTGGACGAGGTGGACCG
>JBIPMO010000290.1:0-3972 GCA_044369085.1 Phycisphaerales bacterium | reverse complement strand
GCGCCGGGCTCGGCAACCTGCACTTCGCGGGCGAGCACTGCTCGTACGCGTTCATCGGGTACATGGAGGGCGCGCTCGAATCCGGGCTGGCGGCCGCCAAGCGTGTGATCGAATCCGTGTAAGAGCCGCGGGGTCGCAGATCGGCGGTGCGGCATGCTCGCCATCAACTCGGTGGCGCAGTCGTCGGCAGCGCCCGCATGGCGGTGATCTGCTCCAGCAGCCACGCCGCGAACTCGGGCTTGGCGATGCGGCCCGGTGTGGGGCGGCACTCGCCGCTGGCGAGCACCAGGGTGGCCTCGATGTCCACCGCATCCATGGTGCGCAGGGGGTTGGCGACGATGGCGTCGATCTTTTTGCGGCGGATCTTTTCGCGTGCCGAGTCCATCAAGCGTTCCTCGGGTTCGAGGGCGAAGCCGATGATGGTCTGACCCGGGCGGCGGGTGCCAGCGCACCGCGCCAGCAGGTCGGGGGTGGATTCGAGCTCCAGCACGAGTTTGCCCGCATCGCCCGAGCGGCGGATCTTCTGACCCGCGCCCAGCCCGCCGCCGATGGGGCGGAAGTCGGCGACGGCGGCGGCCATCACGAGCACATCGCATGCGGGGAAGTGCTCGGCGAGCAGGGCCTCGATGTCGGCGACGGTGGTGAAGCGCAGGAGCCGGATGCGCGGATCGGTGCAGGGGACGGTGGCCGGGCCCAGCAGGAGCGTCACTGGCCAGCCGCGGCTCGCTGCGGCGATGGCGAGATCGACCCCGAGCCGCCCGGAACTGCGGTTGCCAATGAAGCGGACGGCATCGATGGGCTCGTGGGTCGGGCCGGCGGTGATGAGCAGGTGCGGTTTCATCGGTGCTTCGGGCACGGGAGGCCAAGATAAGCGGCGAGCGAGGCCATCCGCACCCCGAGTGCGGTCCGGCATGGTTCAGATGGTCGATGCGCGGCGGCGGTTTCAGGGATCTTGTCCCTGCCGCCAGCCGTACATTCTCCCCCCGGCCCTCCACGCGTGGGCGGGCGGGGCCGCTGATACACTCCTCCACCCCGCCCGGGCCTTGAACAACCGGCAGGGTGGCCTTGGTCTTGCTTTGTGCCGTCGCGGCCGTCGCGGCGGACCCCCTTCACCGCTCCACGTCGAGAACGCATGGCTGTTGGTCGGAAAAAACTCGGCGAGATCCTCATCGCCTCGAACATCGTCACCGCGGATCAGGTGAACACCGCGCTGGGCATGCAGAAGGGGGCGGGCAAGCGCATCGGTGAGACCCTCATCGACATGGGCGCCTGCAAGGAAGAGGATGTCGCGCAGGCTCTGGCCAAGCAGATGGCCTTTGAGTACGTCGATCCGGGCGATGCCAAGATCGCGGCGCTGATCGACCTGAACCTGATCCCCAAGGAACTCATCCAGAAGCACCTGATCCTGCCCATGGGCAAGGACAAGGGCAAGCTGCGGCTGATCATCCACGATCCGAAGGACCTTGAGCTGCTGGACATGCTGCGGTTCCGCCTGAACGCGGACCTTGATCTGCGGATCGCCGCTCGCGGCCGGATCAAGATGTTCCTGGAGAGCAAGGGCGACAAGCCCAAGCTGACGGACCAGAAGGAATCGCTGATCTCGGCGTCGATCGACAAGTCCATCGACAAATCGATGGACAAGAGCGTCGACTCGTCGATCGACCAGGCGGCCGAGAGCGCGCCGATCATCAAGCTGTGCTCGAAGATGATCGTCGAGGCGGTCAACATGCGGGCCAGCGACATCCACATCGAGCCGATGGCCGACCGCGTGCGGCTGCGGTACCGGGTGGACGGTGTGTGCGTGGAGCGCGACAACCTGCCCAAGCGCATGCAGAACGCGGTGCTGGCGCGGTTCAAGCTGATGGCGAGCATGAACATCGCCGAGAAGCGGATCCCGCAGGACGGCCGCATCAAGATGCCCATCCGCGCCCCGGATGGGAGCGAGAAGACGGTCGACTTCCGCGTGTCGGCGTGCCCGGCGTATCACGGCGAATCGATCGTGCTGCGTATTCTGCGCCCCGATTCGGTGCGCATCGGCCTGGAGAACATCGGGTTCGAGCCCGACAACCTCGAGATCTTCAACCGCATCATCCGCCGGCCCAACGGCATCTTCCTGGTGACCGGGCCGACGGGTTCGGGCAAGACGACCACCCTCTACTCGGCGCTGGACATCCTGAACCGGCCCGACAAGAAGATCATCACGGCCGAGGACCCGATCGAGTACGCGTTCACAGGGATCAACCAGTGCCAGGTGCGTGAGAGCATCGGCCTGACCTTCGCGAGCGTGCTCCGCGCGATGCTGCGTCAGGCGCCCAACATCATCCTGGTCGGTGAGATCCGCGACAAGGAAGTGGCCGAGGTGGCGATCCAGGCCGCGCTGACCGGTCACCTGGTGTTCAGCACGCTGCACACCAACGATGCGCCCAGCGCCATCACGCGTCTGATTGACATGGGCGTCAAGCCCTTCCTGGTGGCGTCGTCGATCCAGGCGGTCATGGCGCAGCGCCTGATCCGCGTCCTGTGCCCCAAGTGCAAGGAGCCGGACAAGAACCCCGACCCCAAGTACCTCCGCCTGGTCGGCATCAGCGCCGAGGACCGTGCTCGCAACACGATCTACAAGTCCATCGGCTGCCCGGACTGCAACGGGACGGGCTACCGCGGCCGCAAGGCGATCTTCGAGCTGATGGTGATGAACAGCGAGATCCGCGATCTGGCGTTCAAGTGCTCGCCGGTGACGCAGCTCCGGCGCGCGGCGATCGGCAACGGGATGCGTTCGCTGGTCTATGACGGGAAGATCAAGATCCTCAAGGGTGTCACGACGCCCGATGAGATCGCTCGCGTCGCGCAGCTCGAGGGGACGACGGTGATGGAAGGGGCGGCGTGAGGCCTCGCGGTCTCGACCTGCTCACTCCTCGATGCGGACCTGGCCGGTTCCCTTCTCGATGTGGCCGATGACCACCGGGCGCTCGCCCAGGCGCTTGAGGTGGGCCTTGACGCTCGCGGCGAAGGTCTTTTTGACGATCAGGCAGTAGCCGATGCCCATGTTGAAGACGCGGCGCATCTCGTCGGTCTCGATCTCGCCGTGCTCTTGAAGGAACGGGAAGATCGGGTGCGGGGTCCAGGCGCCGGCGTCGAGCACGGCGTCGACCTTCGGGTGGAGGGCGCGGACAAGGTTGTCGGCCAGGCCCCCGCCCGTGATGTGGGCCATGCCGGTGATGACCTTCTTGACGGTGTACTTGCGGAGCAGCTTGACGATGGTCTTGGCGTAGAGCCGCGTGGGGTGGAGCAGGACCTCGCCGAGGGGGCGCTTGGGGTCCAGGTCCTTGTACTTCTTGTGCAGGTCGAGCTTGGCGTGCGTGACGACTTTGCGAGCCAGCGAGTAGCCGTTGCTGTGGACACCGTCGGACTCGAGGCCGATGACCACATCCCCCGGTTCGACGCGGCCGGGATCGGTGACGCGCGAGAGCTCGGCGACGCCGACGGCAAACCCGGCGAGGTCGATGTCATCGGGCCGGTAGACATCGGGCATCTCGGCGGTCTCGCCGCCCAGCAGGGCGCAGCCGCACTCGCGGCAGGCGAAGGCGATGCCGCGGACGATCGCCTCCATGCGTTCGGGCGAGAGCTTTCCGCAGGCGATGTAGTCGAGAAAGATCAGCGGCTCGCCCCCCTGCACGACCAGGTCGTTGACGTTCATGGCGACCAGGTCGATGCCGATGGTGTCGAGCTTGTTCATCTCGACGGCCAGAGCGATCTTGGTGCCCACGCCATCGGTGCAGGCGAGGAGGACGGGCTCGCGGTAGTTGCGCTTGAAGAGGCTCTCGTTGAAGTCGAGCCGGAAGAGGCCGGCGAAGCCCCAGGGGTTATGGAGCACGCGCGGCCCGTGGGTCTTGCGGATGTGCTGCTGGATGAGGTCGACAAAGCGATCACCCTCTTCGATGTCGACGCCCGAGGAGGCGTAGGTCAGCCCGCGCT
>JBIPMO010000289.1:0-3974 GCA_044369085.1 Phycisphaerales bacterium | reverse complement strand
ACACCAGTGCAAGCGTGCGCATCGCATCAGCCTAACGCGCCGCCATTACCATACCCCCATGTCCCTCGCCGTCCCGCTGATTCTCTTCGCTCTCGCGCTCTGGATGGCGTTCGTCTCCCTCACCGCGTGGATCGCCGAGCCCCGCTTCCGCCACGGCAGCCTTGCCGCGAGCTTCACCCTCCGCATCTTCCAGACCTACTCCCATCTCATGCACCGCGTCCGCTACGAAGGCCGCGAGAACATCCCCCGCCGAACCCCAGAGGGCCACGGCAGCCGCCCGCTCCTCCTCGTCGCCAACCACACCGCGGGCATCGACCCCATCCTCATCCAGTCCGGCCTCCCCTTCGAGGCACGCTGGGTCATGGCCAAGGACATGCGCATCGAGAGCCTCGACTGGCTCTGGGATTTCGGCCGCATCATCTTCGTCGACCGCCAGCACGGCGAGGCCACGGGCATCCGCGAGGCCCTCCGCCACCTCCGAGCCGGCCTCACCCTGGGCGTCTTCCCCGAAGGATCGATCGAGCGCCCCGCCCGCGTCATCCTCCCCTTTCAGCCGGGCATCGCCATGCTCGCCGCCCGCTCCAACGCCCTCATCCTCCCCGTCGTGGTCGATGGCACACCGCAGGCCGACCCCGCCTGGGCATCCCTCACCAGAACCAGCCGCGCCCGCGTTCGCTTCCTGCCCGTCATCGACCCCGCCGCGCAGGACATCATCGCCGATGCCCTCACCGATCACCTCCGCGGTGTCTTCGCCCGAGCCACCGGATGGCCGCTCCAGGACCACACCCTCCGCTTCGAGGATGGACGCTGGTGGTTCATCTCCTCCGATGGCAAGCGAACCCCCGAAGAAGACCTCGCCCTCAAGGGATGACCGCGGGCCGCGCGCTACTTCGGCGCCTTATAGAACGGCAACGTCGTCACCTCGGCCGCCAATGGCTCGCCCCGCCCCGAATCGATCACCAGCTTCGTCCCCGGCTTGGTCAGGTCCTTGCCCACGTATGCCATCGCGATGCAACGGTCGAGGGTCGGCGATGTGCAGCCGGAGGTCACATCCCCCACCACCGCGCCCCCCGCCTTGTCGAGGACCTTCATCCCCTGCCGCGCTGTCCGCTTGCCCTCGATGAACAGACCCACGAGCTTCGTCGCCGGCCCGCCCGCATCGCGGATCTTCTTGAGCGCCTCCATCCCGATGAACGCCTCGCCCCGCTCGCCCTGGTCCTTGTCCAGCGCGATCGCAAAGTCCAGCCCGCTCGCCAGCGCATTCATCTCTTCCCCAAGCTCATGACCGTAGAGCGGCATCCCCGCCTCCAGCCGCAGCGTGTCCCGCGCCCCCAGCCCCGCGGGCCTCACCGGTGAATCGCCGGACTTCTCATCCACATCCTTCAGCACCATCTTCATCGCCATCTCAACCATGTTCGCGGGCAGGATCACCTCCACCCCGTCCTCCCCCGTGTACCCCGTCCGGCTCACCAGCAGCTTCATCACCAGGAAGTTCTTCTCCACGAACCGGTACCGCTTCAGCGTCGGGATCTCTTTGCTGAACCGCCCGATCAGCGGCATGATCTTCGGCCCCTGCATCGCGATCATCGCCGTCTTGGCCGTCCGGTCCTCGATGCTCACCACCAGGTCGCCCTTGATCGCATCGAAATGCCCGAGCAGCTTCTCGCGGTTCGATGCGTTCACCACCACCGTGTAGTCATCGTCATCGATCTTGTACACCAGCACATCGTCGCGCACGCCCCCCTGCGCGTTGCACACCAGCGAGTAACGGCACTGCCCGGCCTCCATGTCGCCGATCCGCCGCGTGCACAGCCGCTCCAGGAACCGCCGCGAGTGCCGACCCGTCACCTTCACCCGCCCCATGTGCGACACATCAAAGATCCCGCCCGCCGTGCGCACCCGCTTGTGCTCCTCGTGGATCCCGCCCGCCGACCCGTCCGTCGGCTGGTACACGATCGGCATCTCCCAGCCGGCAAAGTCCACCATCTTGCCGCCGTGATTGACGTGGTACTGATAGAGCGGGGTACGGAGCACGCGAACCTCCGAAACATGGGTGCGAACGACAACGTCGGACCGGCAGTGTACGAAAGCCCGGCAACGATCACCCCCGCCCGCATCAGGCCAGGCACACGCCCTCACCCGATGCTGAACCCGGGCCACGGCGCGTTATCTATCAGCCGAACCCCGCCCACACGCGCCGCCACCAGCGCCCGACCCGCCGCGCCACGCGCCACCGCCCCCAGCGTCGCCGCATCGCGCACCGCAAAGTACTCCGCCGCCACCCCCGCATCACGCAGCACACGCGCCCCAGCGCTCTCCGCCGCCCGCGCATCGGCCTCACGCCCCGCCGCGACCAGCGCCCGCGCCAGCGCCGGCGCAACTCGCCTCGCCTCGGCGGGCAGCAGCATGTTGCGGCTGCTCATCGCCACCCCATCGGCCTCGCGGATCGTCTCGTGCCCGATGATCTCGACCGGCGCTGCGAACCACGACTCGCCCAGCCCCGCCACCATCGCCCGCACCACCGCGAGCTGCTGCCAGTCCTTCTCGCCGAACACCGCCCGCCGCGGCCGCACCAGCTCGAACAACCGCCGGCACACCTGGCACACCCCCGCGAAGTGGCCGGGCCGGTGCGCATCCTCCAGCCCGGGCTCGGTCGCCACCGCGGGCAGCGACGCGATCGCCGTCGGCATCCCCCGCGGGTACATCACCTCGACCGATGGAGCAAACACCGCATCGGCCCCCGCCGCAGCGCAACCCGCCGCATCGCGATCAAGGTCCCGCGGGTACCGCTCGAAATCCTGCTTCTCGTTGAACTGCGTCGGGTTCACGAACACCGACACGACCACGGGCCCGCTCCCCGCGATCTCGCGAGCCCGCCGCGCCAGCGCCGCGTGCCCGGCGTGCAGCGCCCCCATCGTGGGAACGAACACCCCGCCGTGAAAGGGAACCAGTCCCGCCGCGTCCGTGACCATCCGCATCAGTCAAGTGTAATCGCGCCGCGGCCCGCGGAGATCCCGCCGCTTCAGGCCGCATCTTCGGCGATGTCCAGACCGCTGTTGGGCGCCAGATCGTCCTGCGCCCCGCGCGCTTTGCGACCCCCGCGGCTCCGCTTGGTCGCCGGGTGCGCTGTCGGAGCCGCCGCCGCCGCCTGCTGCATCGTGTCCTTGAAGTAGCGGCTCGGCCGGTCATCGGTCATCCGCTGGTTCAGCTTCCGCAGCGCCTCGACCTCGATCTGCCGCACGCGCTCGCGCGTCAGGCCGATCTCGACACCGATCTGCTTGAGCGTCAGCGGCTCCTTGCCGTCCAGGCCGAACCGCAGCCGAAGAACCTGCGCCTCGCGCTCATCGATCGCGTCCAGCAGGTGATAGATCACCTGCATCTCCTCGCCCCGGTGGACCACGGCCTCGGGCCGCTCGGCCCGCGGGTCAGAGATCGACTCGCTGAACGACACGCTCTCGCCATCGGAGTTCGTCGCCGACTGCGTCGCCGTCTGGAACGCCTTGCCCGCGCTCCGGATGATGCTCACCTTCTTCATCGAAAGGCCCATCAGCTTCGAGAGTTCCTCGAGCGTCGGCTGCCGCCCGTGGCCCTCCTCAAACCGCGATGTCGCCTGCTTCCACTTGGCGATCAGCTCGACCATGTACGCGGGCACATGGATCGGCTGCACCGCGTTGATCAGCGCACGCTTGATCGCCTGCTTGATCCACCACGACGCGTACGTGCTGAACCGCGCCCCCTGCGCCGGGTCAAACCCCTCGACCGCTCGGATCAGCCCGATGTTCCCCTCTTCGATCAGGTCCGTCAGCGACAGGCCGCGGTTCGTGTAGTGCTTGGCGATCGAAACGACGAGCCGAAGGTTGGCCCGCACCAGGATGTCGCGAGCATCCGGGCAGGAGTCGTTGATCACCCGCCAACCCAGTTCCTTCTCCTGGTCGGGCGACAACAGCGCAATGTCATTGATCTGCCTCAGATAA
>JBIPMO010000288.1:0-3986 GCA_044369085.1 Phycisphaerales bacterium | reverse complement strand
CGCCAATGGCATGCGAAAGTACTAAGCAGTACCGCCAGCCCCTGCCCACTCCTCCCGCGACTGCCGAAGGGCCGAGGCTTGGCCTAATCGACTCGTCGTATCGCCTTGCCCTTATCCGGGGGTGCGATAGGGTATGTCTAGATTCCCCGATTCCTCCTTCCCAGCCCAATGCACGATTCGACGAACAACTCGCCTCCGGGCCCATCGGTGTCGCCCTCGATGGGCGAGGTTGTGGTTGCGCTGAAGGATCCAAGCGCCACGCACACCGTTCCGGAGGAGTCGTCGGCGAAGTCCGTTCCCTATCTCCCAACGCGACAACCCCCGCCTCGCATCAAGCACCTGCGCGTCGAGCACGAGATCGGTGGCGGGGGGATGGGCCTCGTCTACAGCGTCATCAACGAGCACAGCGGCCGGCGCGAGGCCCTGAAGGTGCCGCGCGATTCGGTCCGCGACCCCGCCTCGCTCGACCGGTTCCGTCGTGAGTACATGATCCAGCAGGGGCTGGGCGAGCACCCGAACCTGGTGCGCGTCTTCGAGACAGGCACCTACACCGATGCCGGTCTGGACAAGCCGTACTACACCATGGAGCTCATCGAAGGCGGGCGCACGCTGCGATCCCTGGTCGATGAGGGGCTTCCCCGACGAAAGCTCGTCGAGATCATGCGAAAGGTCGCGGTCGCGGTCTCCTTCGCCGCCCAGAAGCACGTTCACCACGGCGACCTCAAGCCCTCGAACGTGCTGATCCGACCCAACGGCGAGCCCGCCGTCAGCGACTTCGGCGTCGCCCGCAATCTCGCGGTCGAGCATTCATCGCGACAGGTATCGGCATCGCTTGGCCGGGCCATCGGCACCCACGACTACATGTCCCCCGAGCAGGCCTCGAGCTCCACGGCACTTTCCTCTCAGACCGATGACGTCTATTCGCTCGGGGTGATGCTCTACGAGGTGGTGGCGGGCCGCAGGCCCTACACGGTTATCACAGGCGCGGGTGTCGGGGTTGCAGAAGCCATCCGACGCGCATCGGTTCCGACGCTGCGTGTGCCGGATCGCAGCGGCAGGGCCAGACGCGCCGATCCATGGATCCGCGAGATCGTCCGGAGTGCGCTCGGGCGCGATGGGCAGCGCAGCGGGCTGCCGAGGCACGAGACCGCTCAACAGTTCTCCGGTGCCCTCTCGCGATACCTGTGGGTCACGCGGCTGGTCTCGTGGAGGCCGACTCCACCGGCCCGCGGCGCGACCCCGGGGTTCGTCGCTCTGCTCCTGATCACCGCGCTCTTTGCGTGGGCCCTGAGCGGAGAGGCCGCGAACACGCGCCAGTACTCCTCCCTTGAGATGGCGTCGTGGTTCCAGTCCCGCGCCATGCCGGTGCCCGGGGCGCAGGAGAACGGCCTCGCTTCGATCGCGGTGATATCGATCGATCAGAACACGAACCTCGCAGCGCTCACACGCGAGTTTGTGCCCGGCGCACCGCCGTTCGAGGACGGTCCGGTCTACCCCGCGAGAGCGCTGCACGGCGAGCTTGCGCGCCGGCTTATCCAGGCATCGCCTCGCGTCGTCTGCTGGGACCTCCTCTTCGGTCAGAACGAAGCCGCAGCGCCGTACGACCGATTGCTCGCCGATGGGCTCTCGGCGCTCCGGGCGGCCGGTGTCGGAGTGGTCATCGGGTCAAAGAACTGGGACCGTCACCCCGCGACGCGGCGCCCGCTTGATGTCTCCGAAACGGTGCTCAACTCCGGCGCTCGCTTCGGGGGTGTCACGTACGTGAAGGAAAAGTTTCCGCTCGTATTCGACATCATCTTTTTCGACGCCGCGCGGAAGCGCACCTATCAGTCCCTCGCGGCCGAGGTCTTTGCTCAATGGCATTACCCGGGCTGTGGCGTGAATGTCGCCGCGGATCAGGCCACCGCCAAGGCGACCGTTTTCTTCTGGAAACCGGTCCCAGGCGTCGATGGGGAGCGGCAGACGGTCGGCCCTGACGTCGTGCTCCGCCTCAGCCGCTTCGCGCGCGATGACGAGGAGAGCCGCGAGATGAACACCGAACTCGGGTTCAAGCCCGGAGATTGGCAACTCGTCAGCGTCGTCAGCATCCCGTCCGAGAGCGCCCTGAATGCCATCACCGTCCCGCTGCAGGAAGTGATGGCGATGGACGCGCAGCAGTTGCGCTCACGCTTTGCGGGCAAGTGCGTCCTGATCGGCACGACGATCCCGGGCATGGACCAGATCGAGATCGCCGATGGGTCCGGCCGGGCGGCGTTCGGCGTTCATGGCCATGCGGTCGCCGCGGCCGATCTCATCAGCGGCCGCGTGCCGCAAGTCCCAAATCCAGCACAGGATGCGGCGTTTCTTCTCTGGGCAGCGCTCCTGGGTATCGCGCCGCTCTTGGTCGTGCGACCGCGAGTTCCGGGCACCGTGCTGTGGTGCTTGGCCCTCGCGGTGACCGGCCTTTGGTACTGCCTCCACCTTGCCGCATCGGGCGGAATGCTGGTCGACCCGTTCCCGCTGATCGCTTGCGCGATCCTCGCGGCGCTCATGGCGTGCGTGCTCAGGGAAGCTGCGGAACGAGTGTGGCTCTTGGATTCCGGCGCAGAGCCTTCGGCAGCGCTTGCATCTTGAACCTGAATATTGCACAGTCTTGGCGCGGGGAGGAATCATCCTCTTGCGCTCTGGGAGCCCGCCAATGCTGAGAAATCATGCTGTCGCATCGATCCTTTTTGCGTGCGGCGCTGCCTGCTTGTGCTTTGTTCAGGGCTGCGCGAGCCAGGGCGCGACGGTCAGCCACCAGCAGCAACAGCAGAATCAGCCAGAAGCGGACAACTACGAAACCCGCGCTCTGAGACCCAAGGCATCTTTGTACGAACGCAACGCCCTCGGGAACAATGTCCCAGTCGACAAGGTCAGAGCCATCATCCCGATCTATGGCAAAAGCGATAACACCCGGGACCTGCACGACTTTCGCGTGCTCATGGGTGGGTCGTCCGACCCGGACAGCATGGCGATGGGCCGGGGGAGTTTCAACGAGCAATCGCTCGAGTGGACCGTGAGGGTCGACAAGTCTGGGATCACACAGAGCTTCGCCTTGTGCCGCGGGTGGAGGCCGCTGGTGCGCACCCCTCGAGGCACGGCGATCTCCAACGGCACCACGCTCATCGCGCGCATATTTAAGGACTTTGCGGGCGAACGGCATCACTTCTATCTCATCGAGGGAGGGCCGGTCAAGGTGCAGGGCACGGGCACCAATCCAACTCAGCAGGAACTGAAGGAACCGTTCACCTATGTAACGATCGACGAGCGCGGCACCGTGTCTGCCCCGAAGTCCCTCGACCCGAACTCACCGAACAAGGAACTGGACTTCGTGCGACAGGTGCTCGCCGACCCCATGGCCGCCGACCTGTAAGTGATCGATCCCAACCCGCCGTACCCATCCTTTGAATGGCACCCTGCATGACGCTTTCACGCACAATGGCCGCCTTGCTCCTGACCGTGACGATGTCATCTGTCGCTGGCGGGCGGCCCGAGATGGGCGAGTTCGCCACCGATGCGGCAGCGGGCCGTGAGTTCAAGGCCTACGCCGCCAGCCGGCCCGCCTACCTCAGCATCGGCCCGGCCCTGGGCAAAGACGCCGCGCGCGATGCCGGCGTGGAGCGTTCCTTCCGCGTCGTGCTCCACAAGCCCGCGGGCACCGACTCCGCGCTGCCCGCCGCCGCGACCGTGTTCACGGGCATTGACCCGGGCAACGGCCAGAACACGTCGGGCAACGGCGTCGCCGCCTCCGCCGGGGTCGCTTTCGCTCGCGGCTGGAGGCCCATGGTCAGTTCCCCGCGCGGGACGGCGATCTCCCCGGGGTCCTGCCTGGTTGTGCAGGTCGAACCCTCGCGAGATCGCTTCTATCTGCTCGAAGGCGACAGCGCGACCGTCTGGCTCGACGCCAAGCCTCAAGAGGTCGTCACGCTCGCGCCGCGCCGGTATGTGGAGATCGTTCGCGCCGG
>JBIPMO010000069.1:0-12719 GCA_044369085.1 Phycisphaerales bacterium | reverse complement strand
CGTTCACGAAGCGAGATCCGAACGCCGAGGCGGACCCGATGCTGGGGATCGAACTGCCGCTGTGGATCTCGTGGATCGGCGTGCCGATCACAGGGGCGGCGTGCGTGTGGATGGCCCACTCGTATTTCGGTGTGTCGTGGGTGCTCGGGGCGCTTTCGATCCCGCTGATCATCGTTCTGACGCTGATCGCGGTGAGCAGCACGGCGCTGACGGGCACGACCCCCGGCGGGTCTCTCTCGAAGATCCCGCAGTTCCTGTTCGGCGCGGCGGCTCCGAACCATCCCGGCACGAACCTCATGACCGGGGTGATGTGCTCGGATGTCGCGCTGAACGCCAGCAATCTGCTCATGGACATCAAGCCCGGCTACATGCTCGGGGCCAAGCCGCGTCAGCAGGCGATCGGGCATGTCATCGGCGTCATCGCGGGCTCGATCGCGAGCACGCCCCTGTTCTTCAAGCTGTTCATGAACGACTACGACCCTGCGAAGGCCGCGACCGACCCACAGCATCTCCAGAACGTCATGGCACCGGATGGCGGCCAGTTCACCTTCCCCGCCGCGGTGCAGTGGAAGGGGGTTGCCGACCTGGTCTCGTCCATCTTTGACTCGGGGAGCAGCGGATCGCTGCTGACGCCTTCGATTCAGGTGTCGATGATGATCGCCGCGGCCGTGGGAGTGGTCTTTGAACTGCTGCGCGTGTTCACCAAGGGCAAGTTCCCCATCATCCCGCTCGCCATCGGGCTTGGAGTCGTGGTGCCACCGGCATCGACTCTGATGATGTTCCTTGGCGCGTTCTTTTTCTGGCTGATGCACAGGATCTACCAGTGGCGCACGCAGAGCATGGGTTACAAACTCTGGATCGAAACCCACGAACCGATCTGTGCCGGGATTATCGCTGGTGCCGCGCTTGTCGGGATCGGCGATGTCATGGTGAAAGTCTTCATTCTTTGATCACACATCCGAACCGAGGCGAACAGCGATCATGCACGAGTCACTCATCGACCGATACGAAGCCGGAGCCGGCGCTCTGCACGAAGCGATCCGCGGGCTGACGCCGGTTGAGCTGAACGCTCCGCCGCCCGCGGGATCGTCGGGCTCGTGGACGCTGCAGGAGATCGTGGTGCACACCTACGATTCGGACCTGATCGGCGTCCACCGGATGCGGCGCGTGATCGCTGAAGACCGTCCGCTCCTGATCGGCTACGACGAGACGCGGTTCGCCGCGTCGCTCTGCTACCCATCGATGGAGGCGGCGCACGCGGCCGAGGCTTACCGGCTGAACCGTGTCATCATGACGGCGACGCTGAAGCGTGTGCTGGCCGAGCAGGGGCCCGGTGTGTTCGAGCGCTGGGGGGTGCACAACGAGAGCGGGCGCAAGTCGCTCGCGGACTTTGTGAGGTCCTATATCGATCACACCGAGCACCACATGAAGTTCATCCGCGAGAAGAGGCGGCTGATGAGCAAGCCGATGTGAGCGGGGGGGGGTGGCGATTCGGCGCTGCTGCACGGGCTGACGACGCTACTTGGGTGGCGGCCGTATCCTTGCCATCGATCTGTTCACGGAGCCCGCTCTGCGCATGACTACGCATCACGCTCATCTGAAGTGCATCAGCCCCGACTGCTCGGCGACCTATCCGGTGAGTCGGACGGTGTTCATCTGCGAGAAATGCGGCGAGTTGCTGGATGCGGTGTACGACTGGGACTCAGCGCACGCTCGCACGGGCTTTTCGCGTGCCCCAGGTGTGTTCGCGGCCCGGCAGTGGTCGGGCGCGGCGTACGCGGCTGGCGATGCCCAGGGCTCACGGGCCGCGATCAATGCCTCGGGGGTGTGGCGGTTCCGTGAGTTGATCCCGTTCTGGGAGCACGAGCAGCAGATCGTGACGCTTGGCGAAGGGCGGACGATTCTGCAGCCCGCCGATGCGCTGGCGGGCAAGGTGGGCTACGGGCCGGGCGAGCTCTTTCTGCAGTACGAAGGGTTCAACCCTTCGGGGTCATTCAAAGACAACGGCATGGCCGGCGCGTTCACCCATGCGAGCATGGTGGGCGCGACGAGGGTGGTGTGTGCCTCGACGGGCAACACCTCGGCGAGCCTGGCGATGTACGCCAGCCTCGCATCGCCGGCCGGGGGCAAGCCCTTCCGCGGCTTTGTGCTGATCGGGTCGGGCAAGATCGCGTACGGCAAGCTCTCGCAGGCTCTGGACTTCGGGGCCCGGACGCTGCAGGTGGCGGGCGACTTTGATGCGTGTCTGGCGCGGGTGCAGGAGATCGCGGTGCAGCGGCCGCAGCTTGGCATCTATCTGATGAACTCGATCAACCCCTTCCGGCTCGAGGGGCAGAAGGCGATCATGTTCCGGGTGCTGGAGGCTCTGGGCTGGAGCGCGGGGAGCGTGCCCGACTGGATCGTGGTGCCCGGGGGGAACCTCGGCAACACGAGCGCGTTCGGCAAGGCGTTCATGGAGCTGGACGCTCTCAAGATGCTGCCCGGGGGGAAGGTGCCCAGGCTCGCGGTGATCAACGCGAGCGGGGCCCGGACGCTCGACCGCATCTACAACGAGCTGGGTGTTCGCTGGAACGATGGTCGCTACGACCGGGCGAAGGTTCGCTCTGAGTATCAGCGGATGGACAGCGCGAAGGAGCGGGCCCACACCGTGGCCAGCGCGATCGAGATTGGCAGGCCCGTGAACCTTCCCAAGGCACTGCGGGCCCTTGAGCTCATGAACGGCGTGGTCCGCAGCGTCGACGATCCGACGATCCTGGAGCACAAGGCGCTGATCGGGCGGCACGGCTACGCGTGCGAGCCCGCGTGCGCCGCTTCGGTGGCGGGGGCGGCGATGCTGCGGCGCGAGGGGGTCATCAAGCCCGGCGAGCGGGTGGTGTGCATCATCACCGGGCACGGGCTGAAGGATCCCGATGCGACGGTCAAGTACCACACGGGGATCGACATGAAGAGCGCGCAGGAAAGCGTTCCGCGGGTCGAGCCGCACGGGGCGCTGGTGAACAAGCCGATCCAGGTGGCGGATGATGTCGAGGCGATCCTGCGCGCCATGGAATGAAAGACGCCCGCCGGGGGGCCGACGGGCGTCAGATCAGTTGCGGCTAGGGGACAGGTTACGGGCAGGAGTTGCCGAAGTTGGCCAAGACTGTGGTGATGTCGAGGAATTGGACAACGCCGCTCCTGTCGGCATCACCCGGGCAGAACTCGGCGGGGATGACCCAACTAACCAGATGGTAATCTGCGGACGCGCCCGTGCTGTCTTTCGTGACCTCGATGAAGTGTTTACCCGCGACACTCGCCCGGGCGAGGATGAAGGCGTTGGCGCTCGTCGTATTGAATCCGGGGCCCCCGGGCGGGTAGTTCGCACCGAAATCGGTAAAACTCGCCACGATCTGAGTCGCCTGATCGGGTGCGAACACACGGATGTCCATGCTGGTGTTGTTCAGGTTGAAGGTAATGCTTGTCGAGACTGTCGCAGCGAGCAGGACGTCACCCGGGTTGAGATCGACGCCGTAGTAATCCGTGTCGCCGCTGCCGGTGAGGGCGTATCCGACCAGCGGCCCGGCGATGCCGTTGGGGACATCCGCGTACTCCGCGAAGGTGTTCCCGCTGGCCTCGGCGTACTGCCCATGGCTGACATTCGCAATCAGCAAGCCGTATCGGCCAGCCGTGGCGCTGGAGTAACCTCTCACGCGAATCTTGAAGTTGCCGGTTGTCTGGGGTGCGAACCTGACTGCGGAGCATAGTCTGAAGCCCGGATCCGGGAACGTGCTCCCGGCGTCGTCTCCTCCTACCAACAGTTCGTCGTTGGCTCCAAAGATCTCGACGATCGTATCGGGCTGAGCGAAAGCGCTCGGGAGCGTCGAGAGCGGCACGGTGAACACGCAGAAATAGTCACCTACCTGCCCGGGAACCACATAGCAGTCAGTGTCGTCTGGGGTCATCTCCAGCATGCCGACGGCGGTGCTGCGGCAGGCGATGTCCAGCGGGGTGGCGGAGGCGATGGCGTTGTTGCCCGGCTCCAAGTCGGGGATCGTGCCGCAGTTAACGACAACCACGTCGCGTTCAGAAGCCGATCCGGCGTCGGGTTGCGCACCCGAGAGAGAGGTCAGCGGCAATGAGACACACGCGCACGTCATGAAGTGCTTGAGCATTCGCATGATGATCTCCTTTGTGTTCGCCCGGAAGAGACTGGGTCGATCGTCCGAGCAGGACGCGCCCGGACGCAACGAAACTGCGTGGAAAGCCGGGACGGCAAATCGCAGCCACACATGAACACACAGCCGGTTCATGGGAAGCCTGGGCGAGCGGAGGCACGAATTATCGTTTCCGGAATCCCCGACACCTTAATTGTATGCTCAAGCTCCGCGAGAGTCCAGAGAACTCCCTGCGAGTTCACTCAGCGGCGAACAGCGCAGTCGACAGGTACCGCTCGGCGTACGAGCAGGCGATCGTGACGATCCGCTTGCCGCCCATCTCGGGTCGCTGGGCGAGCTTGATGGCGGCGCAGACATTCGCGCCGCTGCTGATGCCGCCGAGGATCCCCTCTTCCTTGGCGAGCCTTCGTGCCCAAGTGAAGGCCTCATCGTTCGTGACGGTGATGACCTCAGAGAGGAGACCAACATCGAGGTTGCGCGGGACGAAGCCGGCACCGATGCCCTGGATCTTGTGCGGCCCGGGCTGCCCGCCGCTGATGACCGGCGAATCGGCGGGTTCGACGGCGATGGCCTTGAAGGCCGGGTTGTGCTGGCGGATGAAGCGCGTGACGCCCGTGATCGTCCCCCCGGTGCCGACGCCCGAGACGATGGCGTCGACGCGTTCGCCGGAATCGGCCCAGATCTCCGGGCCCGTGGTCGCCTGGTGGACCGCGGGGTTCGCCGGGTTGTCGAACTGCTGAGGCGACCAGACCTTTTGATCACGCGAGAGTTCCGCGGCGAGTTCCGCGGCCTTGGCCACCGCGCCGCGCATGCCCAGCGGGCCGGGGGTCAGGACCAGCTCGGCACCCATGTGTTTGAGCATGGCCCGGCGCTCGGTGCTCATGGTCTCGGGCATGCAGAGGGTCAGCCTGTATCCCTTGGCGGCGGCGATGAACGCCAGCGCGATGCCGGTGTTTCCGCTGGTCGGCTCGAGGATGAGCGTGTCTTTGGTGAGCTGGCCGCGGCGCTCGGCATCCTCGATCATGGCGCGACCGATGCGATCCTTGACGCTCGCGCCGGGGTTCATGAACTCGCACTTGACGAGGATCTCGACTCCGGGCGGCGCGAGGCGCTGAAGCCGTACGAGTGGTGTGATGCCGACGGCGTCGGTCATGGTGTCGTAAGTGCGGGCGCGGAACGCAGAACCCGGAACGGATTGGGCTGTTGCCATTGGGCTGCTCGTTGGGGGGCTTTGGCAGATGGTCGTGAAGTCGAAGGCGACGGGCAGGTCGCTGAGCGCGCTGTGCCCTCGCGAACGAGGTGAAGCTAACGGTTTGGAGTGCTCGTGGATGGCGGTGCCGGGGTGGGCGCTGCGTCGGTGGTCAGGACGGGAAGCCCCTGAGTCTTCCAGTTGAGGAGCCCGCCATCGATCATGTAGACATCGACTCCGGCTTCCAGGAGTCGCTTGGTGACGACGTTCGCCCGGCCGAAGGCGGGTGTGTCGCCGTAGACGATCACCGCCTTGTACTGGTCGAAGCGGGGGTCGATGTTGTTGGGGTCGATGGCGGCCGGCTCGACCTGCTCCGCTCCCGGGATCCGTTGCATTTCGAATGCCGCCGGAGGGCGGGCATCCAGCAGCAGGTAGCGTTCGGGGCTCTTACGGAGCCATTCTGAGGCCGTCAGGGGTGCCACACGGACATCATCCACGTCGTCTTCGTTGGTGGTGTTGCAGCCGGTGAGCGGAAGAGCGGTAAAGGTGAGGCCAGCGGAAATACACAACAGACGTCGCGTGTTCATCCAGAAGAGGATAGCCTGTATCCGGGAACGGGGGGGGCGGTGTTGGGGAAGTGTGGGGGGACGGGGGTGCTGGAGTTTCTCTGAATGGCGACACATGGCAAACGGCTTGGACGATGGGTTGCGACGCTCGTTCCTGTTTTGAGTCTGGGGGCGGTGGGATGTGAGCGAGCCGTTGCCAACGCCGGTGAAGGTGCCGCGGCGGATGCCGGGGGTGTTGCTGGGGGAGTTCAATCAGGGAAGCCGGGGGAATCGATCGAATCTCAAGCTCGCAAGGCCGTCGAAGTCCGTCTGGTGACCGATGTGTCCGCGCTTGTGCCGGGTAAGTCCGCGACGCTGGGGATCGAGTTCAGAATCGCCAAGGGGTGGAATGTGTACTGGCGGAACGCCGGGGACAGCGGTTTGCCGATCGGTGCCGAGTTCCAGTTGCCCGAGGGGGTCAGCATCGGGGAGGCGAAGTGGCCGGTCCCGACGCGGAAGGTGCTCGAAGGCGATGTGCTGGATTACATCTACACAGAGCGCGTTGTCTTGCTGTTCCCGGTGCTGGTGAGCCCGTCTGTCTCGCCTTCAGCGGGCAAGGTGACCTTGCGGGCCAAGCTGGACTGGCTCGTGTGCCGCGAGGCGTGCGTGCCCGGCGGCGGCGAGGTGGAACTGACACTTCCGATCGGATCCGAGTCCAAGAATGGCGAGTTCGCCGGGCTGATCGCCGAGGCCACGAAGCAGTTGCCGCAGGTGGCCGGGGCGGTCGGGTCTGATGACCTGCAGCTTCGCACCTCGTGGAAAGGCGGGGAACTGACGATCGAGTGCCCGGGGGCGTCGAGGCTCGTCTGGCTGCCCTACGAGTCGGAGCATGCTTGGATCGAGGACGGGATCGCTCGCGGGGCGGCGGACGGAGCGACACTCAGGCTCCTTTATTCGGCGGGGTTCGGTCAGGAGAGATCCGTCCGCGGCGTGCTGCAGGTGACCCGCGGCGGGAAGGTGATCAATCAGATTGTTGAGGTTGCGACCACCGAGGGTGCCGGGGCCTCGGGCGGGGCGGGCGGCACGGTGCCTGACCCCAAGTGAAGGAGTTCAAGCGGGCTGCGGCGCGTCGCCGAGGCCCGATCGCGTTTGATTCGCGTGTTCAGTGACAGGGATCACTTACAGGAGAATGACTCATGAAGAACGGCAAGACCTGGTACTCGGCTCTGGCTCTCGGCGCGGTGGTCGCGTTCGCGGGAACGATGGTTGCCCCGATGGCGCTCGCCGGCGGCGATCACAAAGACGGCAAGCACGCGGAGAAATCGATGGGAGAGGCGATGGCCAAGGTCGGCTCGGCCGCTCCCGACTTCGTCCTCAAGGACACGAACGGCAAGGAGTTCAAGCTCTCTGACGCCACCAAGCAGGGCAAGATCGTGGTCGTCGAGTGGTTCAACTCCGGCTGCCCCTTCGTCGTGCGTCACCATGAGAAGTACACGACCATGTCGGACACGGCCAAGAAGTACGCCGACAAGAACGTGATCTGGGTCGCGATCAACTCCGGCGCACCGGGCAAGCAGGGCCACGGGAAGGACGCCGACGCGGTCAAGAACTGGAAGATCGCTTACCCGGTGCTCATCGATGAGCCCGGCAGCGTTGGCAAGCTCTACGGCGCCAAGACCACGCCGCACATGTTCATCGTCGACAGCAAGGGCATCCTGGCCTACGCCGGCGCCATCGACAACGACAGCAAGGACGAGCTCGCCAAGGACAAGAAGATCAACTACGTCGATCAGGCTCTCACCGAGCTGACCAGCGGCAAGACCGTCTCGACCCCCGAGACCAAGGCCTACGGCTGCAGCGTCAAGTACGGCAGCTGATCGAAGGCTTTTCAGAGCGTAACGACATGCGCCGATCGAGGCCCACCCTCCGCGGAGGGTGGGCTTGTTTTTTACGACCGCTTGAGGTTCTCGCGCGAGATCATGAGCGCGAGCGTCTGGGTCACGAAGTCGATGTCGCGCTCGGAGAGACTGTTGAAGAACGGCAACGCGAGCGTGCGCTGGGCGACACGCTCGGCGATGGGGAACATGCCCTCCTTGAAGCCGAACTTCTCGCGGTAGAAGGGCTGCAGGTGGATGCAGGGGAAGTAGGGGGCCGAGCCGACATCGTGGCGGCGCAGGCCATCGATGATGCGGTCTCGCTCTTCGCTGGTGAACTGGTCGGACATGCGGATGACGAACACGAACCACGACATGAAGGTCCGGTCATCGACGGTGGGCAGGACCAGGTCGGAACGGTCGAGAAGCTTCTCAATGTAGAGGCGAGCGACGCGCTGACGCTGCTCGAGCATGTGGTCCAGCCGCCGCATCTGCGCGACGCCCAAGGCGGCCTGGACCTCTGACATGCGGTAGTTGTAGCCCAGCCGCTCGTGGTGCAGCCATGAACCGGCGGAGACGCCGGCCTGGCCGATGGCGCGGCCCTGGTTGCGGTAGGAACGGCAGAGGTCGGCCAGGCGATCGTCATCGGTGACGATCATGCCCCCTTCGCCGGTTGTGATCTGCTTGTTGGGATAGAAGCCGAAGACTCCGGCGTGGCCGAAGGAGCCGATGGGCTTGCCGCCGAACGCGCCGCCGAGTCCCTCGCAGCAATCCTCGAGCATCCGGATCTCGTGCTTGGCGGCGATGGCGCGGTACTCGTGCATGTACGAAGGGTTGCCGAAGGTCTCGACGCCCAGGATGCAGCGGGTGCGCGGCGTGACGGCCCGCTCGACGAGGGCGGGGTCCATGTTCAGTGTCTTCGGGCAGATGTCGACGAAGACGGGCGTGGCACCGGCGTAGAGGATGCAGTTGGCCGAAGCGATGAACGAGAAGGGTGTGGTGATGACCTCATCCCCCGGGCCGATTCCCATGGCCAGCAGGCACATGTGGAGGCCCGCGGTTCCCGAGGAGCACGAGACGGCGTGTCGCCTGCCCGTGCGCGCGGCGACGGCGGCCTCGAACGCCTCGGCCATCGGGCCGATGGAGAGGCGTCCCGACCGGAGGACGCGCTCGACCATGGCGACCTCGGCGTCGGTGATGTCGGGCTTGCTGAGGGGGATTTCTTCGAGCATGGATGTGGCCACGGGAATGGGGTGGGGTGATGGGGGGATCGGCTGGCCGGGGGTGGGTGCAGCGGCGGTCTCGGCTGATCAGTGGTTTTATCGGTCAATTCTCCCGCGTGCATGCTGGGTCTTGACCGATTCGTCCTGGCGGCGGTGAGGGTCGTGCGGTCGGAGCCTCGACGAAGCCGAGCGGCGGCTCGAGCCGGCCTGAAGCGGGGGATGGGTTGGGCCGATTCTCGGAGCCGATACGGCCCCGCAAACGCCCGCTCCTTGACGCGAGAGTTGCAACGCATGGATGCAGAAGGTCACAAGCTGCTGGTTCGGCAGTTCGAGCGTGTCCAGTGCCAACTGGATGCGGAGGTCGAGCCCGCACCGGAGAGCCGCGGGCAGGTCCGCCTCGCGAGGAACGTGCGCGACGGCAACGGGCGGGTCAAGGCGGTGATGACCGACTGTTCGGGTGGCGGCATGGGGCTGCGCTGCCCGGTGTTTCTCCCGAAGCACGGCGTTCTGAGCGTTCGTGTGATGGACGGGAAGGGGGGTGTTCTCTTTGAAGGCAACCTACGCGTTCAGCGGGCGACCATGATCGGTCGCGAGCCCACCTATGACATCGGCGGCGCGTTCGTCGAAGGGGCCGCGGGGGTGGCGGGCCGCCTCGGGGTGCTGATCGACTTTGCCAGGGCGCAGGACGGCGCGACCGGGGAGACCCCGCGTGCTTGATCATGATGACTTTGTGATCGCGGCGTTGCTCGAAGAGGGCACGATCGAGCGCGGGGCGCTCGACGAAGCTCGGCGTGCCGCGACCGAGCAGGGGGCGGCGTTGTCGGATGTGCTCGTGTCGCGCGGCCTGGTGAGCGCGCGGGCGCTGGCGCTGGTGAGATCGGAGACGTGCGAGGTCCCGTACGTTGACCTTGCCAACTACGATATTGATTTCGGGAACACCGCGCTGCTCCCGCGTTCAACGGCGGAGGGGCTCTGTGCGTTCCCGCTGTTCGCGCTCGAGCGCGGGGTTACGGTTGCGATGGCCAACCCGCTCGACCTTCGGGCGGTCGATCAACTCCGCGCGGTGCTGCGCTGCGAGGTGGAGACCGTTCTGTGCGAGCCCGGGGCGCTGCGGGGGCTTATCGAACGTGCGTACGCTCTGTCGGGGGATGCTACACCGCGCGACCAGACGGCCGCGGCGGACCCTTCGCTGACCACGGGGAAGGAACCGATCGTTCAGGCGGTGAACCAGATCATCGCCCAGGCGCTGGAACGCGGCGCATCGGATGTCCACATCGGCCCTGATGAGCACGACCTGCACCTGCGGTACCGGATCGACGGGACCCTCCACAAGCAACAGGGGCCGGCGCTGGCGATGCACGGGGCGATCATCCGGCGGCTGAAGGTGATGGCGAATCTGGACCTGACGCAGACGCGCCGCCCGCAGGATGGCAAGTTCCGCTTCGTTCACCACGAACGGTCGGTGGATGTGCGTCTCTCGATCCTGCCGACGGTGTGCGGCGAGAACGCGGTGCTGCGGCTGCTGACGGGGAATGCCTCGCTGCGCGGGTTCAATGAACTCGGCATGGCAAGCGCGGACGCGGCCGAGATCGAGAAGGCCCTGGATTCCCCGCACGGGATGGTGCTGGTGACCGGGCCCACCGGCAGCGGCAAGACCACGACCGTGTACACCGGGATCAAGCGTCTGAACAGCGCCGAGCGGAACATCATGACCATCGAGGATCCGGTGGAGATCCGCATGCCGATGATCAGGCAGGTCCAGGTGAACGCCGAGATCGGGATGACCTTTGCCGGCGCGCTGCGGTCGATGCTGCGGCAGGACCCCGATGTGGTGTTCGTCGGCGAGATCCGCGACGAGGAGACGGCCCGCATCGCGGTGCAGGCGGCGCTCACCGGGCACCTGGTGCTCTCGACGCTGCACACCAACGACGCGGCCGGAGCCATCCCGCGCCTGAGAGACTTCGGCTGCCCGGGCTTCGCGATCAACGCCTCGGTGCTGGCCGTGGTGGCGCAGCGCCTCGTGAAGCGCGTGTGCGAGCATTGCAGCAAGCCCTGCGCGGTGGAACCGCGGCACGCGGCCATGTTCGGGCTCACGTCGGGCGAAAGTGGCTTTGTGCGCGGGTCGGGGTGCGCCCGCTGCGGCAACAGCGGGCACCGGGGCCGAGTCGGTGCTTACGAGGTGCTCCGGATGAGCGCGCGCGTTCAGCGCGCGGTCGAACAGGGCGCCGACGCTGCGAAGGTCCGGGCCGCGGCCGTCGAATCCGGGATGCGGTTGATGTGGAACGACGGGCTGGACAAGGCGCGCCTCGGCCTGACGTCGCTGGACGAAGTCGCTCGGGTGGTCGCCGTTCACGCGACGGAGACCGATGCCGACCTCGGGCCGACGCCGCCCGCGATGAGGCTGTCGGCATGAGCGGGACGCTTTCATTCCAGTACAAGGCGATGGACGGGCGCGGGGCGTCGCGCCGCGGCAGCATCGTTGCCGGGACGGCTCAGGAGGCATACCGCAAGATCGCCGCGATGGGCCTGACGCCGCTGGCGATCGACCAGGCGCGCCCGGGCCTGGGGCAAGGCGGGCGCATGAGGTCGCGCGACATCTCGCACTTCACGAGCCAGCTCGCGACCCTGATGGGCGCCAGGATCCCCATCGGGACGGGGCTGCTGAGCATCGCCGAGCAGGAACGCGACCCCAGGCTCAAGGCGCTCATCACCGACATCGCCGGGCGCATCGAGTCCGGCGAGCCCATGGCCACGGCGCTCTCGGCGCACGAGCGTGCCTTCGGCACGGTGTACATCGAGACGGTTCGGGCCGCGGAGAAGTCGGGCACGGTGGTCAAGGTGCTCGATCACCTCGCTGAGATGCTGGAGAAGGAGGCCGAGACACGCAGGCAGGTGAAGGGTGCTTTCATGTACCCGATGTGCGTCCTGTGCGTCCTGGCGGCGGGGGTGACGTTCCTGATCGGGTTCGTGATCCCGAAGTTCAGCGGCATGTTCGCTTCGCGCGGTGTTGATCTGCCGACGATCACGAGGGTGCTGATGGTGCTCGGGGACTCGGTCCGCGGCTGGTGGTGGGCCTACCTGGCGTGCGGGGTGTCGGCCGTGTTCGGTGTGCGCCGCGCCTGGGCAACGCCGGGCGGGCGGCGGGTGATCGACGGGATGCTGCACCGCATCCCCGTGCTGCGCGAGCTGCTGAAGGGGCTGGCACTCTCGAGATTCTCGCGTGTTTTCGGGCTGACGCTGGCGTCCGGACTGCCGCTGACGGAATGCCTTCAGCTCGCGGGCCGGACGGGCGCGCGCCCCGGGCTTGAGAGAGATGTGGGAACGCTGATCGATCAGGTCCGCCGGGGCGGGCGGCTGACGGATGCGCTGCCGGCGTGCCCGTACCTTTCGCCCTTTGCCAGGCGGATGTTATCGGCCGGGGAAGAATCCGCGGAACTGCCGAAGATGTGCGGGGTGATCGCGCTGCACTACGAGCGCGAGACCACGCACCTGTCCAAGAACGTCGCGGCTCTGATTGAGCCAATACTGATTGTGCTGATCGCGGGGGTGGTGCTGGTCGTGGCGGTAGCGATATTTCTGCCGATGTGGGACATGGTGAACCTGGTGAAGTGAGTATTCGGCGATCAAGCGATAGTGTGCGATCCCCGAAGAGAGTGGTGGCCGACTGCCCGTCGTCTCGCGGGCACTCGATGCCGGACAAACCGCAAAGGAGTGGCAATGAAGGCTGCAATCCGTCG
>JBIPMO010000067.1:0-12779 GCA_044369085.1 Phycisphaerales bacterium | reverse complement strand
TGGACATGGTCGCTCGCGAAAAGGGTTGGACAGGCTGCCGATTCCTGGATTGCTGGACTGGTGATGGTGCTCCTGCTCTGGAGGTGGTGGTGCCGCGCCACCTCGAACTACCTCCGGCTGCCGCGATCGTTTGCCGTTGCAACCGCGATGGTCTTCATCGGCACGAGCACAGCGAGTCTCGCGATGTGGCTTTGGCCTGGGAGACGCTTCGTGCTCCACCAAGGCTGGGAGCTGGAGTCGTTTTTACAGTTGATCCGAAGAATCTGGACTTGAACAACGCCCCGTATTCAGGCGATACAGTTGCTGGGGATCTCGCCGGCGGCTCCGGACTATGCTGCCAGCCGCTCTTGCCCCCGGCCACTATCGGAGAAGCCGCCCCCCATGTCCCACCCCATCGACGACACCGTGCTCGACCTCATCCGTGCTGCCGACCCCGATGCCGCGGCGATCCTTGAACAAGAGGCCGAGCGGCAGGAGTCGACGCTCGAACTGATCGCGTCGGAGAACCACGTTTCGCCCGCCGTCATGCACGCGATGGGGACGTGCCTCACCAACAAGTACGCCGAGGGGTATCCCGGGGCCAGGTACTACGGCGGGTGCGAGTTCCACGACATGGCCGAGGACCTCGCTCGCGACCGGGCCAAGGCGCTCTTCGGCTGCAAGTTCGCCAACGTCCAGCCGCACTCGGGGGCGCAGGCCAACACCGCCGTGTTCATGGCGCTCATGGAGCCGGGCAGCACCTTCTGCTCGCTGCTGCTCAAGGATGGCGGGCACCTGTCGCACGGCATGAAGATCAACTTCAGCGGGCACTACTACAAGCCGGTCCACTACCCCCTGACCTACGACCTCGCGCACCCCAACGCCGAGCGGATCGATTACGACGCCGTCCGCAGTGTGTGCCTCGAGCACAAGCCCAAGATGCTGCTCTGCGGCTACAGCGCCTACCCGCGCGTGATCGACTTTGCCAGGTTCCGCGCGATCGCCGATGAATGCGGCGCGCTGCTGATGGCCGATATCGCCCACATCGCCGGGCTCGTCGCGGCGGGCGTCCACCCCTCGCCCTTCCCCCACGCCCACATCGTCACCACCACCACGCACAAGACCCTTCGCGGGCCGCGCGGCGGGCTGATCATGACCAACGATGAGGAGATCGCCAAGAAGATCGACAAGGCCGTGTTCCCGGGCACCCAGGGCGGCCCGCTCATGCACGTGATCTTCTCCAAGGCCATCGCCTTCGGCGAGGCGCTCAAGCCCGAGTTCAAGACCTACGCCAAACAGGTGGTGAAGAACGCCCAGGCGCTGGCCGCCGCGCTGACCGAGCGCGGCTTCCGCATCACCACCGGCGGCACCGATAACCACCTGATGCTCGTGGACCTCCGAGCCCGGCTCGAAACCCTGACCGGCGCTGACGGTGAGAAGTGGCTCGAGACCGCGGGCATGATCTGCAACAAGAACGGCATCCCCAACGATCCCCGCCCGGCCAAGGTCACCAGCGGCATCCGCCTGGGCACCCCCGCCCTGACGACGCGCGGCCTCACCGAGGCCGAGATGCCCAAGATCGCCGAGTGGATCGACCGCGTCCTGGCATCGAGCGGCGACGAGGCGGTGACGACCCAGGTCCGCAGCGAGGTCCGAGCATTCTGCGAGGCGTTCCCGATGCCGGGGATGGTGCGGGTCAACTGACGAATAGCGCACCGGACTGCCATCGCCTAGCTTTTCATCGGGAAGGCTGATCCCAGCCTGTAACGCGGGCTATGTGCGCCCAATCTCGGCCTTTCTCGCCCAAGTTCGTTGCCCGTTCGTGAATCCGGTTTACACTCCTCTCGTCCTGTTCCGCAGGACATGGAGGCGATGCAATGCTGCGATCAGACCGTTCGTGGGCGGGCGTGGTTTTTGGTCTTTGGGCGGTCTGCGGGCTCGCCGTCGCGGCAAACGCCCGTCAGGTGGCCACTGCTCAGCACATGGACCCGCCTCGCCTCCTCCCCTCCATCGTCGATGAGCGGTTCGAGTGTGAAGAATGCGAGCACGCCTGCGCGCACACCAAGCAGCGCCGCGGCCTCTTGCTCGCCGGGCTGAATCCCGATGGCACGCCCATGCGTCCCAAGCTCAGCCCTACCGGCGCGCCGTCAGATTCCCCGCTCGAGGATCCCTTCCTCGTGAACGGTGTCGCGCCGGGCGATGACAACGACCTCATCTCCAACGATCTCAACATCGACATCAACCCCAGCACCGGCGCTCTGGGCGGCTACAACATCATGACCGTCAAGAGCCTCGTCCCCGCGCTCACCACCTTCCGCTTCCGCCTCCAGAACATCCTCCCGATCTCCGCCGTCACGATCGGGGCCACGAATGTCGCGTGGACGCGCATCGACAACGCGACCGTGCAGGTCACCCTCGACCGCGCGTATGCCGTGGACGAGCAGTTCGCCCTCCGCGTCGACTACTCGGGCTTCCCGCAGAACAACGGGTTCGACTCGATCTCCTTCGCAACCCAGAACGGCCTGCCCATGGCCGCCACACTCAGCGAGACCAACTTCGCCTACACCTGGTGGCCCACCAAGGACAACAACTACGACAAGAGCACGGCCAACCTCCGCTACACCGTACCCAGCAACATGTCCGTCGCGTCCAATGGCTCGCTCATCAGCGTTACTCCCGCTGCTGGGGGAAAGAACACCTGGCACTGGCGCACCAACTACCAGACCGCCACCTACCTCTACTCCTTCGCTGTCACCAACTACAACCGCTTCAGCACGTCCTACAACTGGGGCGGTGGGGTGATGCCCATGGAGTTCTTCATCTACCCCGCCAGCGACACGACCAACAACCGCAACGCCTGGCTCGCCACCGTCCAGATGCTCGCCACTTTCCGCGATGTCTTCGGTCTCTACCCCTTCATCAACGAAAAATACGGCATGTATCAGTTCAACTTCGGCGGCGGGATGGAGCACCAGACCATCACCGGTCAGGGCACCTTCTCCGAGAGCGTCACGGCCCACGAACTGGGCCACCAGTGGTGGGGTGACATGATCACCTGCGCTTTCTGGAACGACATCTGGCTCAACGAAGGCTTTGCAACCTACTCCGAAGCCCTGTGGCTGGAGCGCAAGCCGGGCTCGTCGGGCACTCCGGCTCTGCACTCGGCGATGGCCGCTCGCCGGCCCACCAGCGTCACGGGCACGATCTACAAGGCCGAGCCGCTCGATGTCGCGAACATCAACCTGATCTTCTCGACCTCGAGTTCCTACCGGAAGCCGGCGTGGGTCCTGCACATGCTCCGCCGCGTCGTGGGCGATGCGACCTTCTTCAACATCCTCGCCCAGTGGCGCGCCAACTACGAGTTCAAGAGCGCTACCACCGTCGACTTCATCAACACGTGCGAGCAGGTCGTCGGGCGCGACATGGACTGGTTCTTCCAGCCGTGGATCTACCAGCCCGGCGTCCCCACCTACCAGCACGCGTGGCAGAGCCAGACGATCAACGGCAACCGTTACCTCGCGATCTTCATCCGTCAGAACCAGTCGGTCTCGTACCCGACCTACTCGATGCCGATCGATGTCAGCGCGACGGTGGGCGGCGTGGCAACACCCTTGCGCATCTGGAACAACGCTCGTGAGGAGCACTACCTCGTGCCCGTCGCGAACACGGTGACCGCGTTCTCGTTCGACTCGACTCCCTGGATCCTCGCCACGGGCAACGCCAGCACCACATTCGTGCAGGGCCCACCGAAAATCGTCGGCCTCGTCCCCGCTCCCAACGCGACCTATCAGCCGGCGCAGGTGCCCTCGATCAGCATCGCCTTCAGCCGAAACGTCGCCATGACCGCCGCGAGCGTTCAGCTCAACAACGTCACGACCGGGCCGGTGCCCTTCAACTTCACCTACAACGCCTCGACCTTCACGGCGACCATCACGCCCACGGCCCCGCTCGCGGGCGGCGCGTACACGCTCGTCGTCTCCGACACCGTGCGTGACGTTGCGACCAACATCTTCCTCGATGGCGAGACCACCGACGCGACCAACTTCCTCGTCCAGCCGACCGCGACACTGATCCCCACGGGCAACGGGCTCGCGGGCGGGGCCGCGACCTTCGGGTTCTCGATCGTCTCACCGGTGTGCATCGGCGATGCCAACGGCGACCGCACCGTCAACTTCTCCGACATCACCGCCGTGCTCGCGAGCTTCGGCCAGTCGGTCACCCCGGGCGGTCCCGGCGATGCGGACCAGTCTGGCGTTGTGGATTTCGCCGACATCACCACCGTGCTCGCGAACTTTGGCGCTGTCTGCCCCTGAACCGCCGCGGAATCGCCGCTGCCGGTTGACCGGTCGCTCCGGTCGGCGATGATGGGGTCATGACGTATCGCCGGTGGATGAGCGAGGGGTTCGGCGTTCCAGGGTCGGGCTCCGCTCGCGAGTTCGGCGAGCTGCTCGCCCGCATCGAGGAGCTGCGCGAGCGCATCGCGGCGGCCGAGGTCGAGCACGACCACGCGCTGTCGGGGCTCGAAGGCCCCGCGCGGGCGAGTGCTCGCAACTTGATCCACTACCTCGCGCTGCGCCAGCGGGATATCCGCGGGCTGCAATCACGACTCGCCGCGGTCGGGCTGGCATCGCTCGGACGGATCGAGACCCACGTGCTCGCGAACATCGATGCCATCCGCGATGCGCTGCGGCGGATCGCCGGGCAGGCGCCCGAGGCGCTTGGGTCATCGGTTGACGGCGGGGCGCTGCTCGACACGCGGACGACCATGCTGCTTGGCCCGCGCCCGGTTCGCCGCCGCGTCCGCATCATGGTCACGATGCCGAGCGAGGCCGCGACCGATGCGGCGCTCGTCTCGCGGCTCGTCTCACAGGGGATGGATGTGGTGCGCATCAACTGCGCCCACGACGGACCTCAGCAATGGGGAGCCATGATCGAGCACGTCCGCCGAGCGGAGTACGAGACCCGCAACCGCTGCCGCATCATGATGGACCTCGGGGGGCCCAAGATCCGCACCGGCCCGCTCGGCGAGGGCCTCGCGGTGCTGAAGGTCGGGCCCACGCGCGATGAGGTGGGCAACATCATCGCCCCGGGGCGCGTGCGGTTGGTGCGACCATCGACGGAAGCCGCGAGCGTCGCCGGTGGTGCCTGGCTCCGTGTTGAAGATGCGCTCTTCACCGGCCTCGCCGCGGGGTCGACGATCGAGCTCACCGACCTGCGCGGTGAGAAGCGCCGCCTTCGCGTCGTAGCGACCGGCGCAGAGGACGCGACGGCTGAAGCCCCGCGGACATGCTATTTCGGCCCCGGTGTCGCGCTGCGCGTTCAAGAGACAAGCGCGGCGGGACGGGTCCTCGACACGCCGCGCCGCGAGCGCCCGCTGCTGCTGAACGCGGGCGATGAACTGACACTGCGGCGCGATGTCTTGCCCGCGACCCAGGCCACCGAGATCCGCGAAGGCCGGCCGATGCGCACTGGGTCCATCGGCTGCACGCTCCCCGAGGCGCTCGACGAAATCGCCGTGGGGCACCGCGTTTGGCTCGACGATGGGAAGATCGGCGGGGTGGTGCGAGCGATCGCGCCCGAAGGGCTGCGCATCGAGATGACCGATGCACCACCCGCGGGCGAGCCGCCGGAAAAGCTCCGCGCCGACAAGGGGATCAACTTCCCGGACTCGCCGCTCCGCATCCGCGCGATGAGCGAGAAAGATGAGCGCGATCTCGAGTTCATCGCCAGGCACGCCGACATGGTGGGCATGTCGTTCGTCCAGCGACCCGCGGATGTCGATGCGCTGCTGGCCCGCGTCGAGGCGATGGGCCCGCGGCGCATCGGGGTGGTGCTGAAGATCGAGACCGCCGAGGCCTTCGCTCGCCTGCCGGAGCTGCTGCTCGCCGCTCTGCGGGCACCGACGGCCGGTGTGATGATCGCCCGCGGCGACCTGGCCGTTGAGATGGGCTACGAGCGCCTCGCCGAGGTGCAGGAAGAGATCCTGTGGCTCTGCGAAGCGGCCCACGTCCCGGTGATCTGGGCGACGCAGGTGCTCGAGACCCTCGCCAAGACCGGGCGGCCCACGCGAGCGGAGGTCACCGATGCCGCCATGGGCGAGCGGGCCGAATGCGTGATGCTCAACAAGGGCCCCTACATCCTGGCGGCGGTGAAAACACTCGACAGCATCCTGCGGCGCATGGAGGCGCACCAGTTCAAGAAGTCGCCCCTGCTCCGGCCGCTCGGCGTGGCCAGACGCGGAGAATGAGGGCGGCCGGGCCGGTGGCTACTCAACATCCAGATCGCGCAGGTAGTCGCGGAGTTCCTTCTCGGCCGCGGCCTTGAGTTCCTCGGTCTTGATCCGCTCGGCGGCAAGGCCTTCCAGCGCGCTCTCCTGCTCGTTGAGCTTGGTCGTGTAGCGCCGGTAGAGCTCGCTGTTGCGGTCGATCGTGGTCATGTTGTTGCGGATACGGCTCTGATCGTTCGAGATGTCGGACCGCTGCGTCTCGATGCGAGCAAGTCCGTGGTCGGCCTCGTTCACGCGGGCCACGATCGCTCCGGCCTTCTTCACGGCCTCGACCACGGCGGGCGAGGCCTTGCCATCCTTGGCGTAGGCGAGCAGTTCGGTCAGGTCCAGCGACGTCAGCGCCAGCGACTGGCGCTGCGTCTGCTCCTGCACCACGCTGAGCGTTGCCGCCTTGCCCGCTTCGAGCGGCAGCTCGAAACGGTAGAGCCCCTCGGTGGTTTCTGCGGGCTTGGCAGGCTCGATGAGGTCCCAGCCCTGCGCCTTGGGATGCTCGACGAGCACCAGGCGGCCGCGCTGTGAGTCGTTGTTCGTGAGCGCGTACTTGACGGTGCTCCGTGCCTTCTGCGTGCGCTCGATCAGGCCATCAACGATCTTCAGCTTGACGATCGTGCTGGTGGAGTTCTGCTCGGTGGTACCCATGACGTCGAGATCAACGCTGTAGGAGAGCAGCCGCTCCTGATCGCGTGAGGTGTGGGGGATCTGGGCATCGCCCGCGTAGGCAGCCCCATCCGAGACGCTGATCGGCCCGGGCATCAGGTGGAGCTTGGAGGTGTTCTTGAACTGCACACCGCGCATCGGGTGCTTGGCGAACGCGGCGGCGTTGTAGATCGAGACCCGACGCCCTTCGACCGGGGTCGAGAGGATCGGCAGCATCGCCGAGCGCTGACGCTCCAGCGTCACCGGCGCATCGAGGCTGTACATGAAGGTCTCGCCCGCCTCGCCGGCGCTGGCCTGGGCCTGGGCGGCGTAGTTGGCGAAGTCGTTGGCGGCAAGCTGCTGGACATCATCGGTTTCTCCGGGGACCGAGTCCTTGGCCGCATATCCGAGCGAGCCTTGAGATCGATCAAAGGCAGAGGACGCTGGCGTCGCCGCCATGCTGTACAACTTCGTCGTGTCCCCCATCCCCGCAGCCAAATCAAACCGCTGCGCGTTCATCGCGCTCTCATAGATCCGTGGCATGACCCCGCTCAGCACCGGCACCGCCACCTCGGGCCGCGGCGTGAAGAGCGGCTCGTACAGATCCATCGTGAAGCTCACCGGGCGCCCCGATGCCAGCGACAGCCGGACATCCTTCCAGTCCTGGTCTGTCGTGTTCTCGACGATCGCCCAGCCTTGCAACGTGAAGTTCGTCTTCTCGCCCGGCTTGTCCTTGGCTTCATCGGGCAGCACCAGCCGGTACGAGGTCTTCCACACCGGCATCTCGTGGATGTAGGCCACCACGATGCGCCGCAGCTTGTTCGCCTCGCCGCTGAACGACAGATCGACCGCCTTGACATTCTCCGTCCGCTGCTCGGCGAGCGCGGCGAGGGCCTTGGCGAGATCTTCGTTCAGCTTGGAATCGGCGAAGGAGAACGACACGATCGCGGAGGTCATCACGCTCCGCACGCCCGTCGAGGTCACGAGGTTGACGAACGGCATCTTGGCGGTGGTGTCGCCGCGGTCTGACTTCAGGATGACCGAGCGCTCCTCGACCCCCAGAATCGTCCCTTCCACCACGCCATCGGGCCCGGTGATCGACACGCGCGAGCCGCGGGCCTTGGCCAGCAGTTCCGTCGTGCCCGGCATGCCCGAGATGTCCAGCCCGAACGATGCGAGCCGCCGTGCCAGCGGCTCCTTCGAGTTGTAGGTGACCGCGTTGATCCGCCCGCCATCAAGGTCGAGCAGCACCATGCTCTTGAGGATGTCGTTGACCTGCTCGGTGCGGAACGACAGCTCCGCGCGTTGTTCCCCCTGCACTGACCCCTGGCGCTCGAAGTACCCGACCCCCGACCGGTACATGATGATCGAGCGAATGGGCAGATCGGCCTCCGCCGCGGGCAGCGCCTGCTTCTGCGCTGGGGCGGGCTGCCCGGCCGCATCACGCAGCGCCAGCGGCGACAAGATGGCGAGCGCCGCCGCGGAAACCCCGAGCCACGCCGAGTTCATGCCTGCCATCATTCAGTTCTCCTTGTGCGGGTGCCCCCACGCTGCTCCTGCATGTTGTACCCGACCTGCCGCCACGGGTGGCAAGGCCTCGAACGAGCCCGGAACGAAGTGACGGGTCGGGTTCCATCACCAAAGAGCCACGCCCATCCGCTCGCTCACGCTCGCGGCTCGTTCAATCCCCGCGCGGTACCCTTGCTCTTTCGCCACGGAGGTCCGCCATGTTCGCAGGAACTTCTTCTTCGCAAGGTCATCCAACCATCATCGCCGGCGTGCCCGGCATCAACATGGCCCTCTACCACCGGATCCGCTTCAAGGCGGGCGATCCGGCCGCGATCATTTCGATCCCCGGGCAGGGCACAACGCTCATCATCCGCGATGTCGAGCTTGAACGGGCCCGGCGCACGGTCAAGGCCGACCATCACTTCGCGCCCCACGAGATGGCCCCCGCGAGCGGGCTCTCGGGCGATCGGCCCACCGCGACCGCTCAGGCCGCCGCCGAGTGCATCGTCCGCGCCGGGGTCAAGGAGATCTGGGCCGACCGCACGCTGCCGATGATCTTCGCCTGGCACCTCGCCGAGCGCGGCGTGGCGGTGCACTACGACCCGGATCTCGGTGTCCGCCAGCGGCGCTCGAAGGATGCCCAGGAGGTCGAGTGGCTGCGCGAAGCGCAGAAGAACACCGAGGATGCGATCGAGTTCGCCTGCCGGATGATCGCCCGAGCGAGCGCCGCCCGCGATGGTTCGCTCATCCACGACGGGGCACCACTCACCGGCGACCGCGTCCGCGCGGAGATCGACCTGTTCCTCATGAAGCGCGGCTTCGCAGACTCCGACTCCATCATCGCGGGCGGCCGCGAAGGGGGCGACTGCCACAACCGAGGGTCGGGCACGCTCCGCACCGAAGAGCCGGTCATCGTCGATGTCTTTCCCCGGTCCAAGACCACGCTCTATGTCGGTGACTGCACCCGCATGGTCGTCCACGGGCCCGAGGCGAACATCCCCCCGATCATCAAGAAGATGCACGCCGTGGTTGCCGAGGCCAAGGCCGCAGCCATCAAGGCCACCCGAGCGGGCACGACCGGCGACGCCGTTCACAAGGTGGTCATCGAGGTGATGAAGAAGCACGGCTACCCCATGGGGCTTCCCAAGCCCACCGATCCGCCCGACCGCATCGCGATGGTGCACGGCACCGGGCACGGGCTGGGGCTCGATCTCAAGGAGCCGCCGCTGCTGGACCTCGGCGGCCCGGAGCTTGTTGAGGGCGACGCCGTGACCATCGAACCCGGGCTGTATGCGCCGGCGGTGGGGGGGATGAGGCTCGAAGACATGGTCATCGTCCGAGCGGGAGGCTGCGAGAACCTGGACACGTTGCGTGAAGGGCTGACCTGGGAGTGACCCCTGCCCGTGCTCCAAGGATGTCTTGGGCTTGTTGATGCAATCGTGTTGCATCAATGAACCGTTGCGTGACGGCCCGGTAAACTCGCCCATTCGATGGTGCGCGCCGGGCCTCCCGCCGGAACTGTCGAGTGTGCTTCCCCCGTCCGGCCCGGTCCTCAGGTCCGCGGCCCTTGCAAGGAGAGTCTTCATGCATCGATGGATCGCGTCGCTCACGACCGCGGCGGTGCTCTGCGCCCCCGCCGTCGCACAGCAGGTGGACGTTACCGAGTTCACCCTGGACAACGGGATGAAGTTCCTGCTCTACCCGCGCACCGAAGAGCCGAACATCATCGCCGCCGGCTGGCTCGCCAAGGTGGGGTCGGTCAACGAGCGGCCCGGCATCACCGGGATCTCGCACTTCTTTGAGCACATGATGTTCAAGGGGACCGACACCATCGGCACCCGCGACCCCGAGGCCGACAAGCAGATGCGCCTGAAACAGAAGGCCATCCGCGACCGCATCCTCGAGATCACCCTCTCCAAGCAGTACGCTCGCTGGAAGGACGGCGAGATCGACGACCCGTGGGACCCCTCCAACGACACCGAGGAGCTCGCCAAGCTCCGCGGCGAGCTGAAGGACCTCATGGAAGAGCACAAGAAGATGATCGTGAACAACGAGTTCGACAAGGTCTACACCGACCTCGGCGCCTCGGGCATGAACGCCTTCACCTCCAACGATGTCACCTTCTACTTCATCAACGTCCCGGCGAACAAGCTGGAGCTCTGGGCCTGGATGGAGTCCGACCGCCTGAGCAACAGCGTTTTCCGCGAGTTCTTCGCCGAGCGCGACGTCGTGCACGAGGAGCGCCGCCTGCGCACCGAGAGCACGCCGACGGGCATCTTCCAGGAGCAGTTCGACGCGATGTTCTGGCAGGCCAGCCCGTACAACTGGCCCGTCATCGGCTGGACGGCCGACCTCAACTCCTACACCAAGGAAGAGGCCGACCGCTACTACAGCGTGTACTACCAGCCCTCGAACCTCGTCGGCGTGATCGTCGGCGACTTCAAGGTCGAGGAAGCCAAGCCCCTGATTCAGAAGTACTTCAACCGCCTCAAGCCCGGCACGCAGACCGTGCCCCCGGTCGCCACGCTCGAGATGCCCCAGATGGCCGAGCAGCGCATGTACGCCGAGTGCGATTGCCAGCCCCAGGTCGAGGTCCGCTACAAGGCCGTCCCCTTCGGCCACAAGGACATCTACCCCCTTCAGGTCATGGCGGGCGTGCTCAACGGCCGGTCGGGCCGCCTCTACAAGTCGCTCATCGAGGGCAAGAAGATCGCATCGAGCGCGAACGCTGATCCGGGCGGCTTCTTCGGCGGCCTCAAGTACGCGGGATACTGGTCCTTCAGCGCCGAGACCAAGGGTGAGGCCAAGCCCGAGGAACTCGAAGCAGCGTGGTACGAAGAACTGGCCAAGCTGCAGAAGGAACCCATCACCGACCGCGAGCTGCAGAAGGTCAAGAACCAGAACGCCGCCAACGCCTACCGCCGCCTGCAGAGCAACTTCTTCCTCCTCGTGCAGATCGGTCTGTTCGAGAACTTCGGCGACTGGCGCCACATCAACGAGGATCCCAAGCGCATCGCGGCCGTCACCGCCGAGGATGTGATGCGCGTCGCCAACAAGTATTTCGACAAGAAGAACCGGACGGTCGGCATCTACAACCGCCTGGCCGGCAGCGCATCGAGCGAGGACCCCGAGTTCGCTGCGATCGCCGAGAAGCTCGGCCCGCAGATGGCTCAGGGGATGAAGCGCCAGCTCGAGCAGATCAAGAAGATCGAGGACGCCGCCCAGATCGGTCAGATCATCGGTCAGATCGAGGCCAACAAGGCCCAGGTCCCGGCCCAGATGGCCCCCGCGATGGACTACATGCTCAAGAAGCTCCGCGAGCGCCAGACCGAGCTCGAGAAGGCCGCCCCCGCCGGCAAGTGATCAAGCCTCACGCACCAACCAACGAGAAATAACCCATGAAAATCAGCACCAAAGCCGCTCTGATGTGCGTGTCGCTCTTCGCCCTCGCCGGCGCCGCGACCGCTGACACCGCCGCCACCATCGCCGCTCGCCCCGAGGAGCTCACGTTCAGCACCCTGAACTTCCAGCCCCCCAAGGCCGCGGACTTCCGCAAGACGCTGTCCAACGGCGTCGCCGTCTACATGATGAAGTCCAAGGAGTTCCCGCTCGTCACGGTGAACTTCTCGTTCAAGAACGCCGAGCACCTCGAGCCCGAGGGCAAGTGGGGCCTCGCCGACGCCACCCCCGCCATGATGCGCCGCGGCGGGACCACCAAGATGTCCGCCGAGGAGTTCGACGAGCAGACCGAGTTCCTCGCCGCCGCGATCAGCCCCGGTTCGCTCAACGCCCTCAAGAGCAACTTCGACGAGGCCTTCGCCCTCTACATGGACATGATCCGCAACCCCGGCTTCGCCGAGGACAAGTTCAAGCTCTACAAGGACGAGCTCACCGAGCAGATGAAGCAGCGCAACGACGATGCGGACAACATCCTGGCCGATGAGTCCGCTCGCCTCATGTGGGGCGACAAGCACCCCGAGGGCCGCCAGCCCACCAAGGCGATCATCGACGGCATGACCATCGATGATCTCCGCCAGTTCCACAAGCGCGTCTACCACCCCGGCAACCTCATCATCGGCGTCACGGGCGACTTCGACGAGGGCGAGATGCTCTCCAAGCTCGAGCAGGCCATGAGCGGCTGGGACAAGGGCGAGCCCGTCCCCGACCCCGTCGACACCACCCACGCCTTCACCCCGGGGCTCTACCACGTCGAGAAGGACATCCCCCAGGGCAAGTTCGTCATCGCCCAGCGCGGCATCAAGCGCGACGACGCCGATTTCATCCCCATCCAGGTCATGAACGAGGTCCTGGGTGCGGGCGGGTTCACCAGCCGCCTGATGAAGCGCATCCGCTCGGATGAGGGGCTCAC
>JBIPMO010000287.1:0-4020 GCA_044369085.1 Phycisphaerales bacterium | reverse complement strand
TGGAAGCGCACCAGCGAGAGCTGCTTGCCCAGGCGGTCGGGGTGCTTGCGCATGGACGGGGTCAGGATCAGCCCGCCGATCTCCGTGGGCCCGGAGGTGTCGAGGAAGAGCTGGAGCATCGTGTGCGATGTGCCCTGGCCGAGGTCCTTGGAGAAGAAGTGCCGCGTCGAGACCTGGAAGGAGAGGTTGGGCGCCTCGGGGGTGCCCATGCGGGCGATGATCATCGAGGTGCCGTGGCAGGTGTTGGTCTCGCTGTCGATGATCGAGAACATGTAGATGGGCGAGTTCTTGGCGGCCGAACCGTCGCGCGAGGCATCGACGCGGAGCTTCTCGCCCGTCGCGGCGCACAGGAACGACGAGGCCGACCGGGCGATCTTGGAAGCGATGATCTCCTTGTCCGCGGGCAGATTGATGAAGTGCACCATCTTCGCCAGCTTGGAGAGGTGGTCGAGATCGTCGTTTGTTGATTGGCGGAGGTAGAACATGGGGGAAGGGACCGCAGAGCAGGGACCGGGGATCGGGGATCGGGGATCGGGGATCAGGCGGAGGCGACGCGGGTCATGGCGCGCTCGATGATCTCGAACGCCTTGGGCCAGATGGATTCTTCGAGCACACCCATCGGGGGCAGCACGCGGACGTGGTACGGGCCGTGGCCGCAGTAGAAGGTGATGAGCCCCTCCTCGAACATGACGTTGCAGAGCTTGAGGATCGGGTCCTTCTTGCCTGCGAATGGCGTGAAGCGCATCATGCCGCCGTGCCCGCCCACGATGTCGGTGATATCGGGGGTCGCGGGGAACCAGGCGGGGTGCTTGGCGGCCAGCGCCCGGACGTGCCTGGTGAAGTGCTCGTGGTGGCGGGCGATGCGCCCCTGCGGGCCGTAGTAGTCGCCGGCGGCGAGACGCTCGACAATGCGGCGGCCGACGCGGAGCGCATCGGTCGAACCGAGGAAGGTCGCCGAGAGCAGTCCCGGCTTTGGGTTGTACTCGGGGGTGTAGAGCACCGCGCAGACCTGCGAGAGCTTGCCGATGCACACCACATCGACCATGTCGCCCAGCCCGTAGGTGTCGTAGGCGAAGAGCCGCTCGGTGCGGCCGAAGGTCTGGACCTCATCGTCCCAGACGGCGATCTTCGCCTCCTTGCAGACCTTCATGAGCTCGCGGTGGAACTCCGGGGGGGCGGTGTTGAAGCCGCCCTCGCCCTGGACGAGCTCGAAGATGAAGCAGCCGTGCTGGCCGGGGTAGCGTTCGATGTACTGGCGGAGGTGCGAGACGGTCATGTCGATGAAGCGCGTCGCGCCCGACTGGTCGCCCGCGGACATGCGGCGAGCGGCGGCGGGGTCGAAGAAGGGCATGTAATCGACGAGCACGTTCAGCGGCATGCCCTGGCGGTTGGCGGCCGAGTCGCCGATCTGGCTCATGGCCCAGGACCGGCCCATGAAGCAGTGCGCAAAGGCGAGCACGCGCGATGCGGGGGCGTGCTTCTGGAAGCAGACCTTGAGGGCGTTCTCGTTGGCCATCGCGCCGGAGTTGCAGAGGAAGACGTGGGCCATCCGGCTGCCCTTCTTGGCCTCTTCGAGGAGGGTGTGGCAGTAGCGGATGGCCTCCTCGTTCTGCATGAGGTGGCCCTGCATGGCCACATCGCTGGTGGCGGCCTCGAGGGCGACACCGACGAGCTCGGGATCCGAATGCCCGAAGAACTGCACACCGATGCCGGTGATCATGTCGAGCTTGACCGATCCGTCCATGAGTTCGACGAAGGGCCCGTTGCCCAAGCCCGATCCGACGTAGGGGTAGTAGAGGCCGCGCCCGCGCACCTGCCCGGCGAGCTCCATGAACTGCTTGTAGGACTGGGCGAGTTCTGGGGTGCGCGGCCCGCGGACTTCGTTCAGCTGAGCCTGGCGGGACTTGACCTCTTCGACGATCGTGGCGATCGCGTTACGCACCGCCGGGCTGTGGCGCAGCCCTTCGGCAACGGTGGTGTTCGCGGCGGCTGCGGTCGGTGAAGTCGGGGACATAGGACACCTCGGGGTGGACGATCATGGTGCGCGAGGGTCGCGCATGGGGCGCGGCAACACCGCACCATCTAGATCGGGCGGATCCGATCAGGTCCATGATGGTAGCCCAGAGGAGGCTGATTGTCCTAAGCCTTTACCTGCCAAGCACTTGTGGGCGGATGACGATGCGCGTGCCCGGGTCGTGTGGATTTCACATGTTGCTCATGCCTGGGCACGCTTGATCTTGAACCCGCCAACGAGGGCCTGGAGTTCGCGGCTCTGGTCGTAGAGCGTGGCGGCGGCCTTGGCGACTTCGTTGGCCGCGCCGGCGGCCTCCTGACTTGAGGTCTCGATGGATGTCACGTTGGTCCGCACCGAAGTGGACGCGGCGGTCTGTTCTTCGGTGGCGGCGGCGATGCTCTGGATCATGGAGGCGACGCTGCCGGTGTCACTGACGATTTCGGTGAGGGCGGCACCGGTCTCTTCGGCGAGCTTCACACCCGCTTCGGCGCCGGCGGCGGTCTGGCCGATCTGGGCGACGACGGATGAGGTGTCGGACTGGATCTCGCGGATGGAGTCGGCGACCTCCGCCGTGGCCTTGGTGGTCCGGTCGGCGAGCTTGCGGACCTCATCGGCAACGACGGCGAATCCGCGGCCGTGCTCGCCGGCTCGCGCGGCTTCGATCGCGGCGTTGAGGGCGAGGAGGTTTGTCTGGTCGGCGATGTCGTTGATGACCTCGATGATGCGGCCGATGGTCTGGCCGCGCTCGCCGAGTTGCTGGACGACCGCGGAGGTCTCGCGGATGAGCGACGCGACGGAACGGATTCCCTCGACGGTCTGAGATACGGCCTGGCCTCCTCCCTTGGCGCTCTGGCCGGCGCGGGCGGCGAGGTTGGCGGCCTCGACGCTCTTGGAGGCGATGTCGGAGGTGGCGACGCTCATCTGCTCGACCGAGCCTGCGATGGTGGCGTTCTGTTCGCTCTGGGAGCGGAGGCTGCAGGCGGATTCCTCGCTCGCCGAGGCGATGCGCTGGGCGGCCGAGGTGACCGCATCGGTGGAAGCTGCAACCCGGACGATGGTGCCGTGCATCCTCTCGACGAAGGTGTTGAACCACTTGGCGAGTTCGCCGAGTTCATCGTTGCGGGTCGCTTGGAGCCGCTGGGTGAGGTCCCCCTCGCCCTGCGCGATGCCCTGCAAGGCGTGGATGGCGCTCGCGAGCGGCCTGGTGATGGAGCGGGAGATCATCCAGCCCGCAACGAACAAGGTCAGCCCGAGCGCGCCGCCGATGATGTAGAGGGTATTGAACGTCGAAGCGATGTGCTCCTGAGTCGATTCGAGCACGTGCGCCTGACTCTCGGCGGCGAGCTTGACGGCGTTGCTGATGGCCTGGCGATGTTCCTTGAAGAGCGGGTCGAGCTTCTCATCGACGATCGCTCGGGCTTCATCGTTCTTGCCGGCGCGGACGGCGGGCAGCATCATCGAACGGGTGGTGGAGAAGAACTTCTCGGCGGTGGCCGTGGCATCACCGAGCAGGGCCTGCTTCAGGTCGCCTTCGGGGAGTGAGGATTTCCAGTGATCGCGCCGGGCCTCGAAATCATGCTCGAGCGATTCGATCCGCTTCACCAGCTCGTCGACCTCGGCGGGATCGGTCAGGTCCGCGACCTGGTGCACGGTCAGGTAGGACTCGACGATGAAGAGCGGCGGCGGCAGCACATCGGCGATGAGGTCCTTGTCGCTGGCGACGCGCTCATACAGCGGCCCGCCGACGCGCGTGTGCTCGATGTTCACTGCAGCGCTCACGAGCATGGCGATAAGCACGGCGAAGCACAGGCCGGTCAGGATGAGCAGTTTGTTGCGAATGCGCATTGAGGCTCCCGATATGGTGTGGTCACGTGGCGCGCAGCGACAGCGTTCAACGGCGCGATGCCGCAGCGGCGCGTTGGATCAACATTTCCGGCTCGATCCCGGCCGCGGAGGGCAGGGACATGGGGGGACACGGGGGGACCTCGGAGGGACGAGAGACAGGA
>JBIPMO010000286.1:0-4025 GCA_044369085.1 Phycisphaerales bacterium | reverse complement strand
TGGCGAAGAGCGGCGTGGCCGGGTCGCGGAAAGCTCGCCACAGCGAGGCGATCCGGGCGCGGAGGGAAATGAGGACCGGGATGGATGCGACACGGGTCATCCCTTGGTTGTTCGGGATGCACCGGGTCGAGTTTCGGCCGAGAACGAGCCCCCCCCCGGGGGTGCGCAAAGCCCGGGAGTAACCCGATCTCACCCCCGAGGGTGGAACTTGCGGTGAATTTCCTTCAGGCGCGGCTGATCGACGCGGGTGTAGATCTCTGTTGTGTTGATGTTGGCGTGGCCCAGCAGTTCCTGAACGACGCGGAGGTCGGCTCCGCCCACGAGCAGGTGGGTGGCGAAGGAGTGGCGGAGGAGGTGGGGATGCACATCCTTGAGCCCGGCGAGCACGGCGTTGCGTTTGACGATCTGCCAGACGGCGACGCGTTCGAGCGGCCGACCGGTGCGTGAGAGCAGGAGGCGGCCCTTGTCGCGGCCGTCGGGCCGGACGAGCTGGGAACGGCACTTCTCGATGTAGCGGTCCATGGCGGTCCCCGCGGGCTTGCCGAAGGGGATCATGCGCTGCTTGTTGCCCTTGCCGGTGACGATGATGCACGAGAGCGAGCGCTGGACGTTGTTAATGGTCAGCGAAGCGACCTCGCTGGCTCGCAACCCGCATCCGTACATGAGTTCGAGCATGGCCTTGTCACGCATCCAGAGCGGAGGCCCCCGGTCGGGGGCGGGGAGCGATTCGCTGAGGGCAGCGCCGAGCTCGGGGGCCGAGAGCAAGGCGTTCATCGTCGCGATCGATCCGACACCGGGCAGACGCTTCCACTGCGTCGGCCGCTCCAACCATTCGGTCGGGTTGTGCTCGAGCTTGCCGTCCGAACAGAGGAAGCGGAAGAACATGCGCACGGTGGCGAGGTGGCGGATGACCGAAGGGGATGAGAGCCCCCGGACGCTCTTGAGCTCGCCCAGATGTCGGACGAGGTCGTGCGGTGAGACATCGGCGATGCGGGAGACGCCGTGGGCCTCAAGGTCGCAGGCGAGGTCGCGAAGATCGCGGCGGTAGGCATCGACGGTGTTGGTGGACAGCCCGCACTCGACGCGGACGAACGCGAGGAACTGCGAGACAGGCTCGCTGAAGCACGCGGGGATGGGTTCGCCGGGGATCATGGTGATGCGGAGATCGACCCTGTTCGGGTGGAGGGCATCAATGCGCAGTGTATGCGCGTCGAGATGGTCCGGTAACACGGTTTCGATTTGTGATACGAGGCCCGCGATCGCAGCGGCGGCCCGCGGTGCTGGCACGCGGTTCGCTCTGTCCGGCTGGTCGGCAAGGAGTGCCAAGCATGCGCCACGGATCGGCTGAGAGACAAGCAACGCCCCACGACCCGCACCCCGAGCCCACGGATGGGCTGGGCGTGCGGCTTGTGGGGGCCCGGCTGGAGTTGGTCGCAAGGATCGCGGCCGAGCTCCACGCGCAGGAAGTGTGCGATGCGGGGCGCAGGCTCGGCCGAGCAGCGCGAGAGCCGCGCCTGGTGCGGCATCCGGCGATCGGTGCGGCCGCTGCGGCTGTTGAGGCAGGGCCACGATGAACTACGGGATGTACATCTCTGCCTCGTCGATGTCGGCGCAGATGGCGCGACAGGATGTCCTTTCGAACAACCTGGCGAACGTGAACACGACGGCCTTCAAGCCCGATGTGCTTTCGATGCGGCAGCGTGACCCGGCGACGCGCGAAGATCACCTGAGCATCCCATCGAACAAGCTGCTGGAGCGGCTGGGCGCCGGGGTGATGCCGATGGCGACGCGGGTCGACATGGGCGCTGCGCCGCTCGAGAACACCAGCAGCCCGCTGGACCTGGGGATCGAGGGTGAGGGGTTCTTCGTTGTTCGCGCTGGGAACGAGCTGCGGCTGACGCGTGACGGGCGGATGGCGGTCTCGCCCGATGGCATCCTGGTGACGGCGGCCGAGGGCCGGCCGATTCTTGGTGTCAACGACGAGGCGATCAGCGTCGATCCGGCGGCGGCGATCACGATCGATGCGAGCGGGCGGATCGAGCAGAACGGGACCGAAGTCGGTCGCATCGCGCTGGCGGCGGTGTCCGAGCCCGAGCGGCTGGTGAAGAAGGGCAACGGGCTGTTCGCGCCGGCGCCCGGGCAGACGCTCGACCGCCGCCCGGCGACCGGGCGCATGAATCAGGGCATGCTCGAAATGTCCGGGACGGACCCGATCACGGCGATGATCTCGGTGACGAGCGCTTCGCGGGCTGTGGAATCCGCGAGCAACATCATCGGCTACATCAACGAGCTGATGGGAAGGGCGATCAACTCGCTCGGCAGGGTGACCTGAGGAAGGGACTAGGGGCTGGGGACCGGGGACCGGGGGTCAGGTGTTGGATCGGGATCTTGGGTTGGTGGTCTGATCACATCGCGGTTACGGAAAGGCAACCATGGCACTTGTTGCGCTCCACTCGTCGGCGACCGGGCTTTCGGCACTCAACACGGATCTGGACGTGATCGCCAACAACCTGGCGAACGTCAACACCGACGGGTTCAAGGCCAGCCGCGTGAACTTCCAGGACCTGCTCTATCAGGAGAAGGAACTCCCCGGGACGGAGAACTCCAACGGCGATCGTCGGCCAACGGGGCTCTACGTCGGCCTGGGGGTGCGTGTATCGGGGACGCAGGTCGACTTCACGCAAGGCGCCCCGCTGCCGACGGGCCGAGACCTTGACCTGCTGATCGACGGCACCGGGTTCTTCCAGGTGGGCGTCGAGGATGATCGGGCGCCGGGCGGGATCGCGTACACACGGGCGGGGAACTTCGCCATCAACTCAGAAGGTGAGCTCGTGCTCGCCAACGACCAGGGACGCCGGTTGCAGCCGGCGATCTCGATCCCCGAGGACGCGATCAAGGTGAACATCGCGGCCGATGGTCGCGTCTTCGCGCTTCAGCCCGGGCAGACCGAGGCGGCGGAGGTGGGCCAGATCGAGATCGCGGCGTTCATGAACCCCGCGGGGCTCAAGCAGGTCGGCGAGAACCTCTTCGTCGAGAGCGCCGGCAGCGGCCCGCCCATCACGGGTGAACCCGCGACGAGCAACTTCGGGCGGATCCAGTCCGGGTTCCTCGAGGCATCGAACGTCGACCCGACCAGCGAGCTCATCAATCTGATCCGCACCCAGCGGGCGTTCGAGATGAGCTCGAACGTCATCCGAGCCGCCGATGAGACGCTGCGAGCGGTCGCGAATCTCAGGAGGTAACGGGAAGGCATCAGGCATCAGGCTTCGGGCAACAGGCATCGGGCATCGGAGGCACTGGCACAGAAGTCGACGGACGATGGCGTTTGCCAGATATCCGATGGGACGCAGAGACAAACTCATGTCGCGGACTTTCATCATCGCGTTGCTTCTCTGCACGACGGCGCACGCCGGGACGATCCGGCTGCGCGATGGGGCGGTGGTCGAGGCCGGATCGCCGGTCACGCTCGGGTGTGTGGCGGTGCTCGAAGGGGACGATGCGGCAGGGCTCGCCGGGACGCTGCTGCGTGATGCCGCCGCGCCCGTCCCCGCGTGCGGATGGATCGAGATCGATGTTGACGCGGTTCGGCGTGCGCTTGAAGCGAGCCGGGTGGCGATGGGCCGTTTGGCGATCAGCGGGCGTTCTTGCACGGTCCGCGTCCGGGCGGCCGAGCCGGTGGGCGAGCCTGGAACTGCTCCGGCTCCGGTGCCGGTAGCTGCCAAGGGCCCGACGATCCGCGGCGAGGTTCTGGCGTCGCTCGCCGAGCGTTACGGGGTTGCGGCGGATGAACTGCGGGCGACGTTCGAGGCAACCGATGCGGAGTTCCTTGCCACACCGACCTCCGGGGCCCGCATCGTCGTCTCGCCCGCCTCATCGACCGATGCAGCGCGGGCGGTGGTGCAGGTGCGGGTGGTGCAGGGCTCATCCATCAAGGCCTCGCGTGCGATCCGAGCGGATATCGAGCTGCTCCGCGATGTGCTGGTGCTGCGCACGCCGCTCAAGAAGCACGAGGCGATCACGGCCGG
>JBIPMO010000407.1:0-12829 GCA_044369085.1 Phycisphaerales bacterium | reverse complement strand
GGAGTTGGTCGCCCGAGCCGCCGCTGTTGTTGGTGATGAAGGCGCCGGCGTCGGAGCCGTTCGCGTTGATGAGGCGTGTGACGAGGGTCGTGGTCCCGGCCTCGCGGTCGCGGAGAACGACCGAGCCGTTGCCCCCGGTGCCCGCGGCGGCGAGCGCTGCAGCGCCCCAAAGGTTGCGGGCCTGGCTGGCGAAGGCGACGAAGCGACCGTCGGCGGAGATGGAGATGGCATAGGGAGCGGCGGTGACGCTGGCGTCGGAGAGGTCGTCGATGCCGCTGTCGTCGTTGCCCTTGACCTCGGCGCTGGTGACGCTGACGAGTTCGATCTCGCCCGTGTTCACGTTCATTACGTAGACGTCGCGGAAGGCATCGGTGTCCTGGGCGACGAGGTTGGTCGCGGCGGTGGTGAAGACGATCCAGTTGCCGTCGTCGGAGACGGTCGGGCGGAGGATCTCGGCGTTGGCCTGGGCGCGGAGCAGGCCCAGCGCATCGGCGACGCTCTGCGAGGTGAGCGCGACGACGGGGTCGAGCGGCGCGGGCTGGAACGTCGTCAGTTCCTGCGTGATCGTGGGGATGTACGGCCCGCGGTCGAGGGCCGCCTGATAGTCCTGGATCTCCGAGAGTTCGCCGATGAAGGTGTTGGTGGTCCCGTCGAGGGTGCCGTTGAGGAAGGAGCCGTAGAGTTCGTCGGTTCCCGGGCCGCCGATGATCACATCGGAGCCATCGCCGCCGATGACCTGATCGTCGAAGGTCATGGGCTGGGCGTGGAAGCGGCTGGGTGGTGTGATCTCGATCTCGAAGCGCGTCGCGGCGGGCGGCATCGGCCCTTGGCGTACGCGCATGTAGAACGTGCCGGCCTTCAGCGTCCGCATGTCGATCGTGGAGACGCCGGAGAAGAGCGGCGTGTCGGCGAGTTGCTGGTCGCTGCGCCACAGGTCGGCGACGACGCCGGCGCGGCCGGAGTTGAGCGTGACAAAGGATGTATTGGCGGCGCCGGTTCGCCCGAGGGCGATGGCGCGGTAGTCGCCGGTCGTGGTCGCGCTGGACTCCTGGAGGCGGAGGGCGAGGCGGTTGCGCCCGCTTTCGAGGGCGGTGCGGACGGCCTGGGTGATGTCGATGGTGACGGTTTGCGTCGCGGCGTTGGTGAGGTTGGCGGTTCCCGCAACGACGGACCCGCTCGGTGAGGTCGTGGCGGTGTGCAAGCTCGGGACGATCGACCACGCCGATTCCTGCGCGAGGGCGAAGACCTGGAGCGTCGCCGAGGCCGGCCCTGCAAAACGCTCGATGCGAAGCGTGAGCGACGCCGACGTGAACGCATCCTCGTCCCCAACGAGCGTGCTGAGGTCTACGAGGATGTGGCCGTAGCGGTCGTTGGCCGCGGCGTTGCCGAAGTAGACGTTGGTCGTCTCCGTGCTGAAGATCGAAGGTCCGGCCTGCGTCGAGCCGCCCAGTACCCCGGCGAACACCGAGCGCGTGAACGAATCGGGGGTGAGGCGGATGAAGTTGCCGGCGCGGTCGGAATCGAAGGCGTTGAAGCCCGGGACGGTGGCGCTGCCGTCGCCCTGCGTGGTGAATGTGAACCACCGCTCCGGGTTCGTGCCGCCGACGGTGAACTGTCCCGAGTTGTAGCCGACCTGCGAGCCGTTGAAGAACGCAAGCCCGTTGGTGGAGTTGTTCCCCTCTTTGGTGAGGAACGACGCCGCGGGGTCCGCGAGCAGCGTGACCGGCACACCGACGCCCGGCGAGAAGGACGACTCGGGGATCTCCGTGACAGACGGCAGGCCATCGTCGATGAACGCCGGGTCCCAGGGCGAGACCGCGTACTGGTAGTACTGCGGCGAAGCGATCGCGACCAGGCTCGGCGAGGGGATCGATGGGATCGAGAAGGGGGCCGGGACCGTGGGGAGGTTGCCGAGATTTGTGGTGATGCTCGTGTTGCCGTCCGGGTCGAGGACGCGGTCGCCGATGAGGAAGTCTGAGCCGTCGCCACCAAAGGCGACGTCGTCGCCGCCGAAGGCGTTGATGTAGTCGTCGCCGGATTCACCGTGGATGCGGTCGTTGAGGTCGGAGCCGAAGAGGAAATCGTTGCCGTCGCCGCCGCGGATGAAGATGCTGGGGATGTTCGCCCCCTCGGCCCGCGATTCGCGGTCAAGTCCCCACGCGGCACCGTTGAAGGTGCGGGGGTTGGCGAAGACCCAATCGCTGCCGTCGAGCGTGTCGATGACGAGGTGCTCGGTGCCCTGAGTGTTGAACCGTGTGAGGCGCTGGAGGGCTTGGGCGGGGTTGCCGGGATTCTGAACGAAGCCGGTGCCGCCCGGGAGGATCGTGACATCCTTGACGAGCGCGCCGACGGTGTAGTAGCCCGCCGCGAGGCCCATGGGCGCGGTCCACCCGAGGGTGACGTAGTCGCGGAGGCCGACTCCCGGCCGCCCGTCGGGGCGGACATACACGCCGTAGTAGAGCGCCTGATCGATCCCCGCGCCGCCGAAGAACTGGTCGGCCTCGGCGAAGGGGCGGTCGATGTCGGGGATGATCTGGAAGACGTCCTGGCCGCCCTCACCGAAGAGCAGGTCGAAGGCCCCGCCGTCGAGCCCGCCGGTGAGGGTGTCGTCGCCGTTGCCGCCGAAGATCCAGTCTTCGCCGACCGAGCCGGAGAGGACGTCGTTGCCCTCGCCGCCCGTCAGGACATCGCGGCGGAGGACCATGGGATCAAAGATCGGCGAAACGCCCGGCGGAAGTTCCATGTGGTTGATGTAGTCGTTCCCCTCGCCGCCGTCTGACCAGACGGTCTTGAGGACGTTGGGGTTGACGAGGATCTGGTCGTCGCCGCCGCGCCCGCTGAGGATGATGACGTCGTAGTCGGCCTCCTCCTCGATGAGCGTCTGGAAGTAGGACGAGAAGGCATCGACGCCGCTCGTCTGGCCGAGGATCTGATCGGGCGTGGTCCACTCGGGCTGGAGCGTGTCTGGGTCGCGGGCGTTGATGGAGAAGTTGAAGACGATCTCGTAGAAGGCTCCGGTCTGCTTGCTGATGACGTGGGTTTTGTCGAAGACGCCGCCGGTGACGTAGTCGAGACGGATGTTGTCGGTGAGTTCGGTGCCCTCGTAGTACCAGACGCGCTCGAGGCCGCGGGCGTACTCGACCCAGTCGGGGTCGGGGCTGGCGTCGACAAGGCGCATGTTCTGGCGGTCGAAGAGCGAGTCAGTCTCGGCGGCGGGGTTGTCGCCGCCGTACATGAAATCGACGCCGTAGCCGGCATAGAGGGAGTCGTTGCCCGTGCCGGCGTGCATGCGGTTGAGCCCCTGCTCCTCCGCGTCGATGGGGCCGTTGACCTGATTGATGCCAACCATGTCGAGGCCGGCCAGGTTTCCCGTCAGGAGCGTGGTGGCGAAGTTGATGAGATTGGTTTCGACGCTGCGGAGGCCCGCGAAGACGGTGTCGTTGCCGCCCTGCGAAAGGACGTCGTCGTTGCCCGCGCCGCTGTAGATGAAGTCATTCCCCTCGGCGATGTTGGCGATATTCGTCGAGGTATCGCCCCACAGGCGGTCGTCGCCGCCCGCGCCGAAGATGTAGTCGTTGCCAAACCCGCCGACGATCATGTCGCGTCCGCCCGAGCCGACGATGACGTCTGACTGAGGGCCGCCGTAGATGATGGATACGAGCGAGGTCGCTGAGCGTGCGGTGAGGAGAGACACGTCCAGCGCGTCGGCGCCCGTCAAGAAGCGGGCGATGTTGTTCCCGCCGGCGAGGTCGATCTGGAACTGCTCGATCCACGGCGTGCGGTTCGCGGCGCTCGAAGCCGTCGCTCGCCAGGCGGCGTCGATGAACAGCCCGCCGATGGTGATCCGCACACGCGAGTCGCCCGCGGCCGAGCCGGGGAACTTGCCGATGGTGATGACGTCATCGCTGGCGGTGCCGTTGATGAGCAGCACATCGGTGTCGTCGGCGTGCGTCCTGGGGCTGGGAGTTCCCGCGGCGTCCTGAGGGCCGTTGCCGTCGAAGACGAGCCCGGCCACGCTCGTGGTGAGGAGCGTGTAGACGACAAGGAGGTCGGCCTCCGAGCCGCCGAAAAGCTGGTCGACCCCCGCGCCGCCCTCAAGGCGGTCGATGCCGGCGCCTCCGTAGAGGAAGTCGTCCCCGGCAAGGGCGTAGAGCGAGTCTTCGCCGTCGTTGCCTTCGAGGGTGTCGGTGCCGACGTCGCCGTAGACGATGTCGTTGCCGGTGCCGCCGCGAGCGGTGTTGATGTCGGAGGCGGATCCGCCGCCTGAGATGTCGAGGCCCGTGAAGAGCTGATCGGCATCGGCGCCGCCTTCGAGTGTGTCGTTGCCTCGGCCGCCGATGATGATGTCGGTGCCCGCCTCGCCGCTGATGGTGTCGTTCCCGTTGTCGCCGTAGAGGCGGTCGGCGCCGCTGCCACCGAGCATGGTGCTCGCGTCGGAGGGCGATCCGCCGCCGAAGGCTGAGAAGCCCGCAAAGGCGTTGTCGTTGCCGTTGCCGGCGAGGATGGTGTCGGAGCCTGAACCGCCGCGGAGGTCGTCGCTGTCGTCGCCGCCGTCGATGTAGTCGTTGCCCGCGTCGCCGGCGATCTGGTCGCTGGCGCCGCCGCCGAAGAGCCAATCGGTGTTGTCGCCGCCCTTGATGATGTCGATGCCGTCGCCCGCGACTCCCGCGAAGCCCGCGGCGAGGGCCGCCGGCGCGACGGGGCGGTCCGCGACGGTCAGGTAGTCGGCGCGGTTGAAGCCCGCGGGCTGGTCGCCGCCGAAGATCACGTCGTTCCCGGCGTCGCCCGCGAGTTCGTCGTCGCCGCTGCCGCCGAAGATGGTGTCGTTGCCCTCGCCGCCGGAGATCGCATCGTTGCCGGACTGACCGAAGATGGTGTCATCGCCCGCGGCGCCTTCGATGATGTCGTTGCCGTCGAGGGAGCCGAGGTAACCGGCCGAGTGCCCGTAGATGGTGTCGTTGCCCGCATCGCCGACCAGCGTGTCCGCGCCGTCGCCTCCGGAGATGGTGTTGGCGGCGTTGTCGCCCACGGCCCCGTCTAGTCCTGCGTAGACCACGTCGTCGCCGCTGCCGGCGTCGATGGTGTCGCTGCCCAGACCGCCGATGACCCGGTCGGCCCCGCCATTGGAGGTGATGATGTCATTGCCGTCGCCAGCGTTGATGGTGTCGCTGCCGTCGCCGGAGGTGATGGTGTCGTTGCCCGAGTTGGTGGCGCCGGCTGGTTCGTTGGTGCCGCCGTAGATCTCGTTGTCGCCGTCGCCCGCGGAGATGATGTCGTTGCCCTGACCTCCCGTGATGAAGCTGTTGCCGCCGCCGGTGAAGATGCGGTCGTTGCCGAGCCCGCCTCGGACGATGTTGTTGCCCGCTGAGGCGTCGAGGTAATCGGCGCCAGCGCCGGCGTCCATCTCGTCGTTGCCCGCCTGGCCGAAGAGCCAGTCGGTGGAGCCGTCGGGGCCGCCGTCGAGACTGTCGTTGCCGGGGTTGGCGCCGCCGGCGGCGACGGAGGCGGGCGAGGCGCCGGCGGGAATCTGCGCCAGCCCTCCGGTGAGGACGAAGCCGGCGCGATTGGAGAAGTCCGCGGGCGGCGTGTCGCCGAAGAGGATGTCGCTGCCCTCACCGCCCAGGAGGGTGTCGTTCCCGGCGCCGCCGACGAGATAGTCGTTGCCCGAACCGGCGTCGATGGTGTCGTCGTCTTCGTCGCCGTCGAGTCGGTCGTGGCCGGCCTTGCCGTAGATGAGGTCGTTGCCGGCACCGCCGCTGATGAAGTCGGCGGCAAGCCCGCCGTTGAGTGTGTCCTCGCCCGCGCCGCCTGTGGCGTTCACGACGCCTGTGCCCGTGTAGAGCAGGGCGTCGTTGCCGTTGTTTCCTGTGAAGGTGACGTTGACGGTTGCCGACCCGCCGCCGCGCGCCTGGACGGCGAGGAACTCGTCGTCCGAGTCGCCGTTGAGCACGAGGGTGGTGACGCCCGTGAAGTTCTGGGTGCGTTTGCGCGCAAAGACGGTGAGCGAACCGTCGGACTCCTGGTTGACGTTGAATCGGTCGTACCCGCTTGTGTTCAGCGTCAGGGTCGAACCGTTCTGCGTACCGACCTCGGGCGGCCCGCCCAACTCGAACTTGATGAGGGTGATGCTGGCGAGGACCCACGAGCGGTCGTAGACCGTGAAGGTGAAAAGGCCCGCGTCGACCTCGACCTTGATGAACGCATCGACCTTCGCGGTGAGTTCGCCGGTGAACTCGATGATCTCAGGGCCCAGCAGCTGGATGGCCTCGGCGCGGATGCGGGTGGGGTCGTTGTCGCCGTCGTCGTACTCGCCGTAGAGGTTCCCGTCGATGGTGGCGTAGATGCCGCCCCGGATGCCCGCCTCGGCGGTGGCGACGGAGAAGTTGATGCCGAGCAGGGCGGCGAGGGTCACGCGGCCCTCGAGCGTGACCTCGGGAACGTCCACGCCGTCGGCGTTGACGTCGCTGACGTAGAACCCGTCGAAGAGTTTGCCGATCTGGTTCGGGTCGAAGCCTGTCTGCTGGAATCGGCGCATGCCGAAGGTGTCGAAGCCGAAGGTGAGTTGCGCGGAGATGTCGAAGCCCGCGGCGAGTCGTGCGGCGAGCGGGCCGTAGATCGGGATCGTCTTCTCGAACCCGAAGCCCAGCACGAGCCTCGGCGTGGTGTACTCGAAGAACGAAGCGTTCTGTCCGAGCAGGAGTTTGAAGACCTCGACGGGGCTCTGGATGATGGGGAAGCGGAAGCCGCCCCCTTCGAGTGCAGCGGTGCGGGTGACGAGGGTCGAGGCAGGGTTGAGCGGGCTGACGTTCTGGGCGGCAACGTCGGCGGCGTTGCTGGTGTCGGGGTTGACGTTGCTGAGGTTGCGTGCGTCGCGGAGGTCGATGTAGGGCCCATCGGGCCCCGCCCCGCTGCCGCCGCCAATGTTGAACGAGCCGAAGTTGATGAAGTAGCCCGAAGAGCCGTTGCCGAAGATCCCCGGTGTGGTGAGGATGCGGACGATCCCGGCGAAGGCCTGGATGAACTGCGTCTGGGCCTTGGGGCCGTTGAACCGCTCGGCGAGGTCGATGAGCGAGGTCGGGGCGCCGAAGCCCTCGGAGACGACGGGGATCGGCGTGACCAGCAGCTCGAGGATCGGGCGGATGGGTTCGAGCACCGCGACGACGCGCGACACGACCGGCTCGGCGAAACGCGTGAGGAACTGCCCGGCGTTCAGCCGCACATCGTTGAAGTAGAGGACCGGCGACTCGCCGACGGAGGAACCGGGAGCGAAGTCCCAGTCCAGCACCCACTCGACGCGGAAGTTGGTCTCGATGCTGGGGAACGAGGCGGTGGAGTTCGCGCCGGCGACGCCCGGGGCGATGCCCAGCACGAGGTCATAGTTGATGAACGCGCCGCCCGTGAGCGTGGGGACGAAGATCTCCGCGGGCTCAAGCTCCGAGAAGTTGCCGAGCGTGATGCGGTCGCCCGGGACGTTCAGATCGATGTTGAACGAGGCGACGAGCTGGGTCGGGGTCTCGACGTTGTCGGTCGCGGTGGCCTGGAGGAAGCCGAGCGAGCCCGTCGCTTCGAGGTCGGGGGTGGTGGCGGTAAGGGTGAGGTACAGCTCGTTCTCGCGCGAGGTGTCGACATAGAAACCGTCGACCGAGTCGAGCCCGAAGGTGAACCACGCGGCGTAGTCGATGGTGAGCGAAACGTCGGTGTCGAGATCGAAGCCGATGGAAGGCAGGCCGAGGTCAAAGTCGATGGGGCGTGTGATGACGCGCGTGCCGCCGAAGGCGAACTCGACCTGGATGCGCGGCGTCTGCCCGATGGGGGCGATGGTGATGCGAACGTCGTTGAGGTCGATGACCCCGTCGGCCCCGACGCTGCCGAAGGCCCCGAACTCGTCGCGGAGGACGTTGCGCCCGCCCGGACCCAGCTCGCTGAAGAGGCGCGTGCGGAGTGTCAGGGCGTCGATGACGCCGGAGCGTGCGTCGCCCGCGAGGAGGGCGATGGCGGCCCGCACGTCGGCGAAGAAGTCCGCGACATCCGCGAGCGCCGGGCCGATCAGCGGCAGGTTCGTGTTGAACACGTGGTCGGAGAGGAACCCGCCCGCGGTGTCGACGTAGGTCTGAAGGCCATCGACGATGCCGTTGAGGTTCTCGCCGAAGTCAGAGTTGAAAGCGTCGATGAACGCGCTGATGTCGGCGCCGAGCGCGCCGGTCGAGCCGCCCACGTTGCCCAGGTCCGTGACGGCGTGGACGAGCTGCGAGCCGCTCTCGAGGATGGGCTGAAGCGAGCCCGTGATCGGCTCGTAGTAGTAGAGCGGGAGCGAGGCGTTGGTCGCGCCGTCGATGAAGACGACGGCGTCGTCAGCGGCGAGCGACGAGATGATGTGCCGCCCGTTCGCCGCGGTGGCGAGCGAGACGCGGAAGATCGCGGGGCTGGATTGGTCGCTCGTGAGGCCGAGGGTCGCCTGTGCCTTGTCCACGGCGGGGGCGGCGGGGCTGGGCGAACCGACCACGACGCCCGCTGGGCCGAGCGTGGCGGTGAAGGACGCGTCGATCATCGATGCGACGACGTTCACGGTGACATCGGAGGTGTCGCGGAGGAAGAGCACGGGGGTCGCGGGTGCCGAGAGGTCGACGCCCATGCGGAGGGAGACATCCGCGGAAGCGATCGCGGTGACCGAGTTCGACTGAGTTTCGGCGATCGCGTCGGCCGAGGCGATGCCCAGCACGCCGAGGTCGACGTAGTACGACAGCATCTTGTTGTAGGTGAAGATGCGATCGATATCGATGGCTAGGGTGTTCGTGCCGCTGCTGTAGGTGACGTCGGAAGCGCTGAACGAGCCCAGGGCGTTGTCGAGCAGGATCTCGAGCACCTGCAGGCTGAGCCCTTCGTCCGCGACGGCGGCGTCGAACGCCTGTTCGAGCTGGTCCAGGAAGCTGGTGGCGGGCTGGCCTTCGACCAGCGACTCGGTGGAGAGCAGTTCGAGCAGCGAGACGCCGACGACGGGCAGACGGGTGTTGAACCTCGCGTCGTCGAAACTGGCGCGAAGGAACGCAGCAACGCCGTCGAACAAAGAGGTCAGGTCGGCGCGGGAGAAGTGAGCGAACGCCTGTAGCGGCGTGGCGGCGGCGTTGAAGCTCGCGATGCCCGCGTCGGGGTTCGAGAGGTCGGCGCTCGTGACGGTGACGCTCGCGCCAGCGCCCACGCCGGCGACGAAGTTCCCATCGACGCTGACGCCGCTGAGCGAAAGGTCTGCGCCGCGCACGACAGTGGGTGTGCCCAGGATCGAGGCATCGTCGGAGAGGGCGCTGGTGAGTTCTTCCAGGCTCACCGTGCTGGCGAGCAGGGCGTCGATGTTCGTGGTCGAAGTGAGCGAAGCGGAAGTGGCGTTGATTTCGAGGAGACCAAGCCGTGCGCCGACATCCGTGAAGCCCGCTCCGCTGACGGTGATGTCTGCGGCGAGGGTCGCGTCGCGGAGGAAGAAGCGCTGGGCGAGAGTCTGGCCGTGGAGGGCAGTGCCGGTGAGCACGCCATCGCCGTCTTCATCGGTGCCGAAGATTCCCAGGTCGGTGGCTGCGGCGGACCCGTTGAGGACACTGACGCGGAAGACGCCGCCGCCGCTGGTCGTGTCGGTCAGAACGAGGCTGTAGGCGGCGGGGTCGATGCTCGCCACGACGGCGCCGGCGGTGCCGGTTTGAATGAGGGCGAGCACATCGCCGACGGTCGTCGCTCCGGAGATGTTCAGATCGAATGCGGAGCCGGCGCGGGTTTCAACGCGGAACTGCGCGAGGCCCGCCGGTTCGCGAACGACGGTGTCGCCCTCGGCGTTGACGGTGTTGTAGGGCTGTGCGCCGCGCACGCCGCGCATGCCGTTGAGGGCCAAGAGCAGCGTGAGCGCGGTGAACACCGGCGCGCCCGCGCCCATCGCGGTGAGGTCGAGGCCCAGCCGCAGCACGCCTCCCGTGAGCGACGACGTGGCGACGGTGCCGGTCGCGGTGAGGGCGTTGAGCGGGAGCAGTTCGCTCCCGATCGCGAGGGCCGCGCTCGGCCCGTTCTGCGTGCGGGTGAAGTCGATGGTGAAGGTGAGCTCGTTGGTCGCCGTGTCGTACGAGGGGACGAGCGAGGACGACGAGACGCCCAGCGAGGCGGCGATCGCGCCGATCATCGACTGGAACCCGGTGAAGGCGGGCGTCCCGGCGACGGGTTCGAGGGACGTGAAGGCCGCGTCGGTCAGGGCCGAACCGTAGTCGGCGACGTTCCCCGCCGACAGGCCCTGCGCGAAGGTCAGGTCCGGGCTGAGCCCGCCGGCACGCCCGAGCACAGTGAGGTTCGCGGCGAGATCGCGCAGCAGCCCCAGGGCTTCCCGCGACGTGATGTTCGAGAAGAGTTCGACGTCGGTGTTGAAGTTTGCCGCGGCGTACGTCCCCGAGCCCGGAGTCGTCAGAACGTTCGCGAGAGTCAGGGTCAGCGTCGCGTTCTGGCCGCTCGCCTGCACCTGGTAGCCGCCGATCTGGCCGGTGAGCGGCAGGCTGATCGTCAGCGGTGAAGCCAGCGCCCCGAGCGAAACCGTGCTGAGCACGGAGGTTCCCGTCAGCTCGCCCAGCGTCACGTTGCCGCGGGCGTTGTTGCTGATGTTCAGAGTTGTGACGGTCGTGCCCGCGTTCAGCACAGCCGAGCCATCGGTCACCTGCGCATCGAAGAAGCCAAGCGAGAGCGGCATGTTGATCGCTGCGCTCGCGGAGGCCTGCACGGTGAGCGTGCTCGGCGCTCGCACAAAGAACGATTGAGGTGCCCAGTCAGAGACAGGCGCGCCGCTGATCGCCGCGCTGAGATCGAGCCCGAAGATAAGCGTGCCCGACACCGTCGCGGTCGAAGTGAGTGTGGCGCTGCCAGTCACGTTGATCGCCGGCGATGCGGCGGACCCGCTGAGGTCAAGCTCGATGCTCGTTGGTGCGCCGGCACCGATGATGCTCAGCGAGAAAGCCAGCTCATCACCCGTCCCGGTGTAGTACAGGCCGCCCTCGCTCGCGGTCGCGCCCGCGAGCGAACGCAGCAGGTCGACGACTTGCTGAGAAGAGGGCGTGGGAGTCCCCGCGATGAACGCCTCGAACGGCGTCGCGATCCGCGAGTTGATGAACTCGCCAAGCCCCAGGTAGTTCTGGCTGCTCCCTGCGATCTCGCCCAGCGACAGCGGGGAAGAGTCGTCTCCCGCGGCCGAGAGCCTGGCGATCTCCGTCCCCAGCGGCCCCGACACCGAGACGTTCGATGCCCACGCCGCAAGACCACGGAGCCCAACGGCAACCGCCTGAGCCTGCGCCGCCGTCAGCGTCGTTGCGGCACCCGGCAGCAGATCGGCCGCCGGCAGGTCAACACCCGGCGCCGATGCTTGCCCGTGCACCACCGTGACCGCCAGAGCGCGGGTGTTGTCGCCTGCAACGCTCTCTGAAAGTCGCCCGCCCTGATTCGCGGCCACGATCAGGAAACCATCCCCCACCGCCGCATCAGGCAGCGTCACGTAACGCGATTGCGAGTATGCCTCGCCCGCCCTCAGCGGCAGGTATGGACCAGACCACCAGGACCCCAGGTAGAGATCCGCGTCGGTGTTCAGCGACTGATCCCGAGAGAACCAGACATCATCTCGCCACCCGGCACCACTGGCCGTCTGATTCCCCTCGTTCGTGACCGTCCAGTTCACGAGCGTCGGCTCGCCGGAGTGCGCCTCGCCCGAGAGCGACACCGCGCTCACCTGCAGGTTGGGCGCGTTCGCGGCCGGACCTGGGTTCGTGCCATCTTCAGGGATCGGCCCGTCATCAGGCACGCCGCGAACCTGTTCAGGATCGATGATCGTGCTGTTTGCTGGGTTTCCAGACAGGCCTCGCGGAAATGCAAGCGACCGATCGGCACCGGAGCTGCCAAGGCCGCCATCTCCACGCGATTCGCGCTGCGAGCTTTCTTGCGTCTCATGACTAAATGAAAAGATCGCGGGGAAACGACCGAGGTCGACACCCCCGGACCCGCCATCCAGCAAGCCGCGCCCAACCCCGAAACCCAGACCCGAGGCCGCCACATCAGCTCGCGATGTCCTTTTGAACTCCAGCGATTCCGCCAGAAGGCTCCGCTGGATCAGAAACTGCCCATAGTCCGCGGGCGACAGCAACGCCGGCAGCGCCCCATCCGCCGATAAAAGCACACGGGGCTCGAGCGACTCAAGGTGAGGCACCCGAGCGCCGACTCCGGCTCTCTCGCGTGTAGTCGACACCGCTCTCCCTCAAGCCCGAAATGCACACCAAATCTCCAAGAAAATCTCTGAACCGAGTCTACACCACATCGAAAGCGTTCGCAAAGAATTTCCGAGCATCGACAGGAGATGGCACAGAATACGTTGCGGCCATGGTGAGCAGCGATAACCCATCTTGACGCGCTCAAACCGTGACCCCGCTCGTGGTTCGACTTGAGAGGTCAGATCACAGCACGCCCGAGCACCTGCGATGCCACGTGCTTCACGCACAGCAGCCGCCATGATGACCCGCCCCCATGTGTCATCCCAGTCATGATGAATCTTCGAATCTGCTTCGGCGCTTCTGACCCGCCCGGAGCGGAACGGAGAGCCCGCGAGCAGCGATCACCTCGGAGCCGGGTGGCGGGCCCCGAGGCTGGAGTGCGGCCGGACGCGGTTGTACTCCTCCCGCCATCGCTCGATAAGCGCGCGCCACCCCCAGTGAGCAGAACATCTCGCCGTGGAGCAGCGCATCCCTCAGCGTGCATTTGAAGCCCTCGACGTACCCGTGCTCTCGCGCCGAGCCCGGTTCGATGACCAGCGCCGTCACGCCCATTCGCG
>JBIPMO010000285.1:0-4029 GCA_044369085.1 Phycisphaerales bacterium | reverse complement strand
GCAGGGCCCGGTGCCTGGGGAAGGCATCGAAGCACCCCTCGACCGCCACCGGCACCACCGGGCACTTGGCCCGCTTGAGCAGCAGAGCGATCCCGCGCTTGAACTCGTGCATCGCGCCATCGGGCGAGCGCGAGCCCTCGGGGAACACCAGCACCGGCACCCCCTGTCCGAGCCGCCCGAGGATCTCGCGGATCGCCGACAGGTCCCCGGATTCTTCCTTGATCGGCACGGAGTTGAGCGCCCTGATCAGCCAGCCGAACGCGGGGTTCTTGAACAGCCCGGCCCGCGCGAGGTAGTGCGTCGGGCGGAACGGGTTGCACACACCCACCGCGGGCGGGTCGAGGTGCGACTGGTGGTTGGCCGCGATCAGCACCGCGCCGGTGCGCGGCATGCGATCAAAGTGGTAGCGACGGTACCGGTAGAACACCGTCAGGAACACCAGGCAGAACCACCAGAAGAACCAGTAGACCGCCCGCTGAGCGAGCGTCGGGTTGTGAGGGCCGGTCGGATCCATGGCGAGAAGGTACAGCGCCGCAGCGCCCGCGGGGGACCGGATGCGCGGCCGGGCCCGCTGTACAGTTTCGGCATGCGGATCGGGCAGAAAGCACTCGTGCTGGTCGGCGGCCTGTGCCTGGCGGTTCTCGCCGGGTGCGAGGCATCGCCATGGGAGCGGGGCTACGAGGCGAGCGGCGCCGCGTCCCCGCCGCGCGGCAAAGGGGCACCGGTGGTGCTCCGCGAGGTGCCGTGGGAGCGGCTGCGAGCGACGCTCGAAGAACTGAACGCCGAGCGGATCGCCAGCGACATTCACCCCGATGAGTGGAGCGGCCAGCAGAAGGAGGCAGCGCACGCCCGGCTGCTGCGCGGGCTGCAGGTCTCGGCTGACCCGCGGACCGTGGAGGTGCTCGGTCGCAGCGCGTTCAAGACGACGTGGGCGGTCCGTCCCGGGGATGGCGAGCTTGAAGGCTTTGCTCGATCGCGCGGGGCGACGATGGTGGTGTGGTCGAGCACGTACGTTGGCAAGGCGGATGTCATCGAGAAGGAGCCGGTCACCGGCTGGTCGACGGGCACGGACCGGCACCGGGGGCCCGATGGGAAGTGGCGGAGCGAGACCTCCACCCACGACTCGACCATCTGGGTGCCCGTGGCGGTTCAGAAGGATGAGCACGCGTGGATGGCGTACTTCCTTCGCGAGTCGGGCCGGGAGTAGGCGTGTTTACTTGTGCTTCTTGAACTGCACTCCGGCGCGGCGACTGCCGGGCTCGCCATCGGTCCAGCGGACGACGGCGTTCTCGTGCAGCGGTCGCCCGTCGATGTTCGTATCGATGCGGATCTCCTGACCCGAGCGCGGGTCCCAGTTGGGGCCGGCTTCGAGGCCCGCGCCCTCTTCCGAGACGTCCGTGATCGTGCCATGGTCGAACTTCGCGCCCTGGGCGAGGTTCTTGCGTTGCACGCTCTGGCGTCGGCGTTCGAGGCCGAAGTTCTCGACCATCTCCGAGAGCCTGTGGCTGTTCTGCTGGAGCTCGACGGCGGACTTGCTGGTGGCCTCGTTGGCCTGGGTGACCTCGTTGGCGGCGGCGGTGATGGAGTCGACGCGTCCGCGGATCTGCTCGCCGAGATCGGCCTGCTTGCGGGTGGCGGCCTCGATGGTGGCGATGGCGCCGGAGGTCTTGCTGACGACATCGACGATGCGGCGGAGGCCCTGTCCGGCCTCGGCGGCGAACTCGACGCCCGCCTTGACCTGGCCGGATCCCTGGCTCATCTGTTCGACGGCGGATGTGGTCTCGGTCTGGATCTGCTTGATGGCGTCGGCGACCTCGCGGGTTGCGACGGTGGTTCGTTCGGCGAGCTTGCGGACCTCATCGGCGACGACGGCGAAGCCGCGGCCGTGCTCGCCCGCTCGGGCTGCCTCGATGGCGGCGTTGAGTGCGAGGAGGTTGGTCTGGTCGGCGATGTCGTTGATGACGCCGATGATGCGTCCGATCTGGTCCGAGCGTTCTCCGAGGCTGGAGACGCGGTCGGATCCCGCGGAGAAGGCGGCCTCGATGGCGCGGATGCTCGCGATGGTGCGCTCGACGATGGCGTCGCCCTCCTTGGCGGCGCTGCCGGCTTCCTGGGCGGTGAGCGAGGCGCTCGAGCACTGCTGGGCGACATCGCCCGAGAAGCGGGTGAGCTCGGAGACGGCGTCGGCGATGTCCCCGACGTTGCGGGACTGGTTCTCCATCGAACCGGTGGTCTCCTCGGTGGCCGAGGCGATGCGTTCGGATCCGTTGCTGACATCCTTGGCGAGTCTGGTGACATCGGCGATGATGTCGTGGACGCACTGGACGAAGGTGTTGAAGGCTTCGGCAAGGCGGCCGATCTCGGAGCGGTCACCGCCCGCATCGACGCGCTGGCGCAGGTCGGCATCGCCCTCGGCGATCTCGGTCATGCGCGAGGCGATGCGGCGGATGGGGATGATGATGCTGCGGGCCACGAACCAGCCCACGGCGACCGTGGCGGCGAGCGTCGCTCCGGCGATGAACAGCGTGGAAGTGATGGCCGAGGCGACGGACTGATGGGAGTACTCCTCGCTCTGCTTTGACTGCTCGGCGATGACGCGGACGGCCTCGTGGATCGCGTCCTCGTGCTTGGTGAAGAGGGGGTGGAGCCGCTCCTCGACGAGGGCTCGGGCCTCATCGTTCTTGCCCGAGAGCACGAGGGGGGTGAGCTCGGTCTTGGCGAGGGCGAGGAACTGCTCGGCGGGTTCCGAGGCCTTCTGCAGCGCGATGACCGCCTGATCGCTTGGGGCGAGCTGCTGCTTCCAGTACTCCATGCGGGCGTCGAACTCATCGGTGAGGCGGTCGAGCTTGGCGGCGGCCTCGCGGGCCTGGACGGGGTTATCGATGTCCGCCAGCGCGTGCGTGGTGAGGTAGGCCTCGATGATGAAGCACGGCGGGGGGAGGATGTCGGCGATCAGGTCCTTGTTGAGGACGATGCTCGAGTACACGGGCCCGCCGACGCGCACCTTGTTGAAACTGACGGAGGTGACGGCGAGGAAGAGGACAAAGCCCAGCACCGGCACCAGGCCCATGATGAGCAGACGAGTGGCGATCGACAGTCGGTTGAGTCCCATTTTCATGCTTCCTCGTTGCCGCGGGCGTCTCGGGCTGCGGCGAGCGCATGCATCGGCCAATCTTGGGAAGTGATTTATTGTGTTTCCGTCGGGAATACGAAAGCTAACAATCCCTCGTTCTGGCATCCGCCTGATCGGCTTCCCGGGGCGCGGCTGGAGGGCTTCAAATAAGCGCGGGGTGGCGCATGTTGCCGCTTGAGATCCCCGGGATGGGAGAGTGCGATAAGCGCAGCGGGACTGGTGCTCCTGGGCTTGGAAAGATCCCAGGGACTGGTGTCCCTGGGCTTCGAACATGGGCGAGCATGCACCAGGGGATCGCTCGAAGACTCGCGGCCCCTGGCAACCATCGCGCGCCCTGACGGGCTAATGCACGGAGACAACGCGCCATGGTCGACGATGATCGACGATGATCCCTCTGGTGCGCTGTTCGCGTGGTATCAAGCCGCGCGGGGCATGGCCTCGGGCGCGGGCAGGACTGGGGTGATGGCCTGCGATCTGGCTGACTGGGGGGTCGGCTTTGGCGGCCTTGGGAGCTTTGGCGGGGCGGCGGCTCGGAGGATGGCGGCGGCGGCCTTGCGGGCGGTCTCGGGTTTGGAGTCCCAGTTATCGCGAGCGACGCTGACCATGGTGCTCATGGCGATGGGGGAGTTCGCGGCGGCGAGGTCGCGGGCGCGCTGGGTCGCGGCCTGTGTGATGAGCGCGATGGCATGGCGGATGCTCGGCGCGGCGAGGCGGCGGGCGAGCTCGAGCAGCGGGATGGCGAGGTGATGGGCGATGTTCGTCATGGTCAGGCCCGGGCGGAAGTAGAGCTCAAGAAGCTTGTGGTCGGCTTCGGTGAGATCGGGGAAGTCTTCGGGTTTGGTGGCGGCGGTGGTGTCGGTTGTGGTGGCGGTCATGGTCGAAACGTACGACAGGAA
>JBIPMO010000066.1:0-12839 GCA_044369085.1 Phycisphaerales bacterium | reverse complement strand
CGGTGGAAACTGGCACCAAGAACAACTAAGCGGCTGTGTCAGGGTTATGTATGCACCCTGTTCGGGCGTCCAATTGCCTACGGCTTCCGTATTCCACCCAACACCGCCATGACCTAGTGTGATGTCGGAGAACCTCGGTTGCTTTCCCGGTCACCGGAGCCGGGAGCATGGCGGTACCCAATGCGATCCCGACTGGATGGTTTGGAATCTGTGAAGACCATGCTCGGGAGCGCGGATGCGAACCCGGCTTCTCAGGTGTTTCTGCGCTCGATCATCGATGCGCTCTCGGCTCACATTGCCATTCTGGATGACCGCGGAGTTGTTTTGGAAGTCAATGAGGCCTGGAGGCGCTTCGCGACCGAGCATGGCTACCGGGGCACGACCTTCGGAGTGGGGGAGGCGTACCTTGGTGTGTGCGACTCCGCGGCCGCGGACGGGATCGACGATGCCTGCCAGATGGCGACGGGCATTCGCGGGGTAATCTGCGGCATTTCTGGGAGTTTCCGGCATCACTACCGCTGCGACCTGCCCTCGGGGCCTCGCTGGTACCAGGCGCGGGTCACGCGATTTGAAGTGGCCGGGGAGGCCTACACCGTCGTGGCGCACGAGGACGTGACCGAGATCCGTCGAGCGGACGACGCGGCTCGCGAGAGCGACCAGAGGCTCCGCGCGTTGCTCACCGGCGCTCCGATCGCTTTGTTCGCGCTCGACCGCGAGGGGGTCTGCACCGTGCTGACCGGTGATGGGCTGCGGAACGCCGGGCTCAAGGAGGGAGAACTGGTCGGGCGGTCGATGTTCGAGCTCTACCGGGAAGACCCCGCGATCATCGACAGCTTCAGGCGCGCGATCCGCGGCGAGGCGTTCACCTCGGTGAATCAGGCCCACGGCCGCGTCTGGGAGACCCGCTACTCGCCGATGTACGACGCCGCGGGGATGCTGGTGGGCACCATCGGCGCCGCGTTCGACGCGACGGAACGGCATCGTTCGGAGGCGGAGCTGGCTCGACACCGCGACCATCTTGAGGCGCTGGTGCTCGAGCGGACCGAGGCGCTGGAGCGCACACATGTGCAGCTTGCGCAGCGTGATCGGCTCGCATCTCTTGGAACGCTCGCGGCGGGGCTCGGGCACGACATCGCCAACCTGCTGCTGCCCATGAAGTGTCACCTTGATGAGCTTCAGTCGGCTCTGGGGCCCGCGCGGTGCGTCGCGGACATCGCGGCTCTGCGTGAAGCGATGGAGCTCTTGCGTCAGCTCTGCGACGGCCTGCGGCTGTGCACCCTTGACCCGCGGAACCATCGCGCCAGCAGCGACACGACCGACCTGGCGGCGTGGTGGCGGCAGTTCGGGCCGGTGATCTGCTCGAGCATCCCGCCGCAGGTGCGTGTGGATGTGGAGTTCCCCCGCGATGCGGTGCGGCTCGCGATCGCGCCGCACCAGATCTCCCAGGCGGTGCTCAATCTCATCGTCAACGCGGTGGAAGCGATCAGCGGCACGGGCGCGATCACGATCCGCGCCTTGGTCGATTCGGCGCGGTCCACAGCGACGATGCAGGTGATCGATTCGGGCATCGGCATGCCCGCCGAGGTGCTCAAGCACGCCTTCGAGCCCTTCTTCACGACCAAGAAGCGGGGTCGATCGACCGGGCTTGGGCTCTATCTTGTCCATTCGGTGATCACCGCGGCGGGCGGCACGGTGGTGATCGACTCGACGAAGGCGCGGGGCACCACGATCACGATGACCATCCCGGTCGCGGGCCTCGGCTCGCCGGCTGGGAGCGAGCCAGACAGCCCGTTCGAAGAGAGCCCGGTGGTCGCCGTGACCATCCCCGATGCGCGGCGCAGCGCCCTGTGGATGCAGGTTCTCCGGGCTGCGGGGTTCACCCCGATCCGAGCGGACGAGGGCGACCCGGACGATGCGGATGTCTGGCTGACAACCGCTGAGGCCTCGAGGCTGGACATCGCCAGGAAGTTTGTGTCGGGCGAGCCGCACCGCCGCGTCGTGGTCTACGGGCCGCTGCCCGCTGACTGGGCCGACCTGGGAGTCAAGGCAGTCGATGAGAATCATGGATTGGAAGGGGTGCGCGAGGCGCTGAGGATCGCGGCCGGCCCGATCACTCGGCCGGCGACCAACGGAAGGAGCCATCAATGAACAATGAATCACCCGTCCGCCTGATGTGCGTGGACGACCACGCCTTCCTGATCGAGGGGCTGCGGGCTCGGATTGCTTCCGAACCGAGCCTTGAGTTCGCAGGATCGCTCAACACCATGGAGGGCGTGATCGACGCCGTGCAGCGGACGGGGGCCCAGATCGTCCTGATGGACATCGAGTGTCCCGGGCAGGACGTGTTTGAGGTCATGATCGAGCTGCAGCGGCGGTGCCCGAAGGTCCGCCCGATCGTGCTCTCTGCGTATGTCCGCGACCACTACATCGATGCTGCGGTCAACGCGGGGGCCTGGGGATACCTATCGAAGGCCGACGATCCCGCGACCATCATCGAAGCGATCAAGCGCGTGGCTCGGGGCGAGTTCGTTTTCGGGCCCGACATCATGAACCGCATCCAGCACACCCCGGGGTCGCTGCCGGTGCCGCTGACGGAGACCAAGGACGGAGCGAAGGGAGCATCCAAGATTCACCTGCTGACCCCTCGCGAGCAGCAGATCCTGCGGATGATCGGGCGCGGTCAGTCGCGCACCGAGATCGCTCGGATTATCCATCGCAGCCCGAAGACCGTGGATGCCCACCGCGCCAGCATCATGGAGAAGCTTGGCATCCACGACCGGGTGGAACTGGCCCGATACGCGATCCGCGAGGGGCTCGTCGAGGCCTGAATCGGCGGCTCCGAGCGGGGATCGACCACCGTTCACGCCCCTAACTTGACGCGGCGCTTACAATCGGTGTGGACGCGGCCGAAAACCCTTTCGGGTTGTCAGCAATCTGCCGCGAGCCCAAGGAGCATCCCCCATCGTGCGTGGTCAAGAAGACGGGATCGGATCGATGGGACGCGAGGAGGCTGGGTATCGCCCCGGCAAGGGGCACGCCGCCGCGCTGATCGATGGGCGCGTGCCCGTGGACATCACGCGCGAGCCCGGGCGGTTGATCGTCGTTGAGGGGACGGATGGTGCCGGGCGATCGACCCAGATGGCTCTGCTGCGCGAGTGGCTTGAGACCCGCGGCTTCGGGGTGACGCACACGGCGCTGACGCGCAGCCGTCTGGCGGGCGATGGCCTCCGCCGCGCCAAGCAGGGGCACACGCTCGGTCGTCTGACGATGGACCTGCTCTACGCCACCGACCTGGCCGACCGCCTTGAGAACGAGATCCTCCCGGCGCTGCGAGCGGGGTTCGTGGTTCTCACCGACCGCTACATCTATTCGACCATCGCGCGTTCGATCGTGCGCGGCGTCGATCCGGGGTGGATCAAGGACCTGTATCGCTTCGCGCCCCGCCCGCACGCGGTCTTCTACATGAAGATGGACGTCACGCACCTCACGCCCCGCGTTCTGTCGGCGGGCGGGTTTGACTACTGGGAATCGGGCATGGACTTCCTGGGCAAGGCCGATGTGTTCAGCTCGTTCGTCGAGTATCAGACGCGGTTGCTGCGCGTGTTCGACGGGCTCGCCACCGAGTTCGGGTTCAACGTTCTGGATGGCAACCGTGATGTGCACCAGATCTTCACCGACCTGACCAAGGGCGTGCTGCACGCCGTGTCGGACATGGAAGGGGTCCGCCAGTGACCACCAGCGGCGGCCAGCGCGGTTCGATCGAAGGGCTGTCCCCGGGGATGCCGTTCCATGAGGCCGCCGCCGCCGCGATCCGCCAGCGCGTCAAGTCCGTCATCGGCGCGATCAAGCGGCTGGATCCGGATGTTTCGCCGGGCGGCGTGAAGCCCGATCAGGTTCACCAGCTCCGCGTCGCGGTGCGCCGCTCGTCGGCGGCGGTGCAGGCCTTCGAGCCGTGCCTTGATTCTGAAGCCGCATCGCGGCTGAAGAAGCGGCTCAAGAAGCTCCGGCGAGCGGTGGGGGAGGCTCGTCAGTGCGATGTCACCGCCGCGGTGCTGACGCACGACTATCACGCGGTTCATGGCCCCGAGCGTGAAGCGATGGGCGAACTGCTGATGCGCATCAAGCGTCGCCGCCGGACGGCGCTCCGCCGGCTCGACCGCGTTCTTGCGCGGCTGACGGTCAAGGAGATCAGGGGTGCCCGCGATGCGGCGCTCGAGTCGGTCCGACCGGCGCTGACCCCCGAGGGCGGGCAGGCGACTCTGCGCACGGCCGCTCGCGCTGCCATCCGCCGCTTCACCGGCGAGGTCCGTGATGCGGGCCGAGGCCCGCTCGAAGATGCCAACGCGCTGCACGAGATCCGCCTGGCTGGCAAGCGTCTGCGTTACGCCGCCGAGGTGTTTGATTGCTGCTTTGACCGCGGCCACGTTGAGGAAGCTCAGAGCCAGATCGTGGCGCTGCAGGATCGGCTCGGCGCGGCCAACGACCTGTTTGAGATCGCGGGCTTTGTCGAAGCCGAGCTGGAAGCAGCGCCGAAAGTCCCGCTGATTGCTCGCGGGGCGACCGCGGGGGGCGGGGGCCCCGACCTGGCCCCGGCGCTCGCGCACTACAGGATGAGGCTCCGCGAGTCGATGATCGAGTTCGCCGGCTGGTGGCGAGCGGGCGGCGGCGAGCGCATCTGCGCCGCGTTCGAAGCGCTCGCGGGAGATGACGACGCCGCAGCAATCGCCGATGCGGTCGCGGATGGCGCGGAGGAGGCCCGGCCGCTCGCGAACGGGCCGCTGCGGCCGCGATTCCCGGGCCCGGAAGAAGTCTTTGGAGAACCATTCGTTCTCGGCGGGCACGCGGCCGCCAACGGGAGTCACTGATCGTGCACCTGGCAGGGATGCCACCCATCTCGACCGCCACGCGTCGCATCGCGGCGATCGATGTGGGCACCAACAGCCTGCGCCTGATCGTCGCCGAGGCGTCCCCCGATGGCACCTACCGCGTGCTCGACGATGAGAAGGCCACGACGCGTCTGGGCCGCGGGCTCGCTGAGACCGGCCGCCTCGCCGATGCGGCGATGGAAGAATCGGTGCAGGCGATCGCGCGGATGAAGGGCATCTCCGAGGGCTACGGCGTCTCGGTGCTGCGGATCATTGGCACATGCGCCGTGCGAGAAGCATCGAACGGCCCCGACTTCCGCGAGATGGTGCTGCACCGGACCGGGCTGACGCTCGTCCCGATCACGGGCGAGGAAGAAGCCCGGCTGGCGTACCTCTCCGCCGCCGCCGCGTTCGATCTGCGCGAGGTCTCTACCGCCGTCGTCGACATCGGCGGGGGATCCACCGAGATCGTGCTCTGCCAGGGGGGTGTGGTCGAGCATCTTTACACCTTCCCGCTGGGCGCGGTCCGCCAGACCGAGCAGTTCCCCGGCTGCGAGCAGCCCGGCAACGAAGAGGCCTACAACGCGTTGCGCGATGCGGTGCGGGACCAGGTGAAGGACCTGCTGGAGAAGCCTCCGTTCACGCCGCAGTTCATCATCGGGACGGGGGGGACATTCACCACGCTCGCCGCCGTGTCGATGCACCGCGGGGCGGGCGGGGCATCTGACGGCATGCTCCCCTTCGCGGTCCGCGGCTATGAGATGCAGCGATCGGAGATCAAGCACACCCTGGAGTGGCTCCGGCAGGTGCCCATCAAGGCCCGGGCCCGCATTCCCGGGCTCGCCCCCGATCGCGCCGAGATCATCATCGCGGGCACCGTCATCGCCGAGGCGTTCCTCAAGCGGCTGGGGGCCAACGCGATCAAGGTTCACGACCGCGGCATCCGCGACGGGCTGCTGCTGACGATGATCGCCGAGCTCTACCCGCGGGCCAGCGACCACGCCGCCGAGCCTCTGGACCGGATGCGCTCGGCGCGGCACTTCGCCTCGAACTGCCGCTACGAAGAGCAGCACTCCAACCACGTTGCCAACCTGGCGGTCGAGATCTTTGACCAGCTCGTCCAGCAGCGGCCCGAGGCGCTGGGGTCGGCGGGCGGGGCGCAGGGGCGCGACCTGCTGCTCGCGGCGGGGGTTCTTCACGATGTGGGCTACTTCATCAACTATTCCAAGCACCACAAGCACTCGTACCACCTGATCGTCCACTCCGACCTCGCGGGGTTCACGCACCGCGAGCTCGAGATCATTGCCAATGTCGCGCGTTACCACCGCCGCAGCGAGCCCAAGACGCGGCATCCGAACTTCGCCAAGCTGCCCGATGCGGATCGACGCATCGTGCGTGCTCTCAGCGCGATCCTCCGCGTCGCCGATGGCATGGACCGCACGCACACGCAGTCGGTGCGCAAGGTGCGGCTGACCATCCACGGTGGTGAGGCGCTCTTCACGGCCGATGCCGAGCAGGAGCCCGCGGTGGACCTGTGGGGGGCCGAGCGCAAGTCGGAGCTGTTTGCCCGGCAGTTCGGCCTCAAGCCCAGGTTCCAGTGGGTGGGGTCCTTCGCGAACGCCGGCGGGGGCGACGCGGCGGACCCGGGGATGCCCGGTGGCTCCGGGGCCCTGGCTCAGCAATGAATCGCGTGCCCGACGCCAGTTCGCGCCTCATCCCGAGTTGTCCTATCCTCACGACTGTCAGATCCGCAAGCACACCGAGAGCCTTCCTTCAATCATGGCCCAGTCCTTCAACCAGTACGCCGACCTCGGCTCCCTCCCCGGCAAGCTCTTTGTTGTCGAGGGGATCGACGGTTCGGGCAAATCGACCCAGCTCGACCTGCTCCGCAAGTGGCTGATCGCCCAGGGCTACAGCGTGGCCTTCAGCGAGTGGAACTCCTCTCCGCTCGTCCGCGACATCACCAAGGTGGGCAAGGCGCAGCGGCTGCTGTCGCCGCTGACTTTCAGCATGATCCACGCCGCGGACTTTGCCGACCGACTCGAGCGGGCGATCCTTCCTCCGCTGCGGGCGGGGGCCGTGGTGCTCGCCGACAGGTACATCTACACGGCGTTCGCTCGCGTTGCCGCTCGGGGGATCGCGCCCGACTACGTCCGTCGCATCTACCGGTTCGCTCCCAAGCCGACCGTCGCGTTCTACTTCAAGGTCCCGCTCGATGAGGCGCTGGATCGGATCCTGGGCGGCCGCCCGGAGCTGCAGTATTCCGAGGCGGGCATGGATCTGGGTCTTTCCGAGGATCCGTACAAGTCCTTTGAGCTCTTCCAGGGGCGCATCCTGACCCAGTACGAAGCGATGATCCCCGAGTACGGCCTGCAGGTCATCGACGCGACCATGCCCATCACCCAGCAGCAGGCGATGGTCCGGTCGCTCGTCGAGCCGCACATGGGTCAGGTGCTCAAGACCCCGGTCATCCCCTACGCCGAGGTGCTGCGGAGCGAGAAGCTCTCGGGTCGCTACCTCGAAGAGTCGGACGAGGGCTGGCGGGCGGAGTAGGTCATAGGTTGTAGTAGGCCGGCTCGTTCCCCGGCTTCCACTTGATGTTGCAGCCGATGCTCGGGCGCATCTTGTCGGGCATCGGTTTGAACCCGAGCACGGCGTCGATGGCGCCGCGCAGGTCGGCACCGGTGACGGGCAGGTTGTTGCCGCCCGACTTGGTTGGCGGTCGGCTGTCGTCGAGCTGCCCGCGGTACACCAGCCGGCGCTCGTCATCGAACACGAAGAAATCCGGCGTGCACGAGGCCATGTACGCCTTGGCGATGGCCTGGGTCTCATCGAAGAGGTAGGGGAAGCCGTAGCCGGCGCTCGCGGCCTCCTCGGCCATCTTCGCCGGCGCATCGTCGGGGTACTTCTCGGCATCGTTGGAGTTGATGGCGACAAACTCGACACCGCGGCCGTGATAGTCGCGCCACAAGGCGGCGAGCTCGCGGCGGATGTGCTTGACGAAGGGGCAGTGGTTGCAGATGAACATCACCACGAGCACGCGTCCGCGCGCAAAGTCCGCGACCGAGTAGACGTGGCCCTTCGGGTCGGGGAGCGAAAAGTCCGGCGCCTGCGCGCCGAGCTCTAGCAGGAATGTCGAGGGTGTCTGGGCCATTGGGTGTCTCTTTGTAAAGATCGGTCGAGCACGGGCCGCGAACGGGGGGCCGGTCACGGGGCGATAACCCTATCCGTTGCGGCATGCTCAAGAAAACCGGGGCTGTGAGGCCGGCGAGAAGCCCGGGAAGGCTATTGACAGCGGGAACGATCCGATATCTAGTTATTGCAACGCATCCCAAGGACGGGATGCGCATCGCTCTGTTCATGGAGGACTCGCGGTGAGCGCACGCGCACAACATCGGATGGATCAGGGGCAATCGTGCTTGGATCATGCGGGCCGTTCGCGGCTGCGCGAGGCCTTTCTGCACGAGCTTTCTCACGCCGAGCGGCTGTTGCTGCTCCTTCGCTACGCCGAGGGCATGAGCGTCGAGGAGGTCGCTCTGGCGATGAACATCAGCCATGATGAGGTGGTGGCGACGCAGGAGCGGCTGGTTGGCCGGCTGGGGCTGCGGCTGCGAGCTGCGTGAACCAACCCTCTGCCCCCATCCTTTCCACAGCGCCTCCGCCGCCTTGAAAGCGGTTTTTCATCCCATGTGGGGTTATGGGAGCCCACTTTTCGGGGTAGCGGTGCGGGAATTTGCGCGTTTTGGGCTGGACATGGGAAATATCCCTTCCCCATCTTCTCTACTGTGGTAAAGTTGCGGAGTTGGAAGTTTGGGGTCTGGGTCGTCCTAGGATGCCCCTCCCCGAGCGTCGAAACTGGGTATTCGTTGCCGGAAGGTCGTTCAACGCCGGAACCCAGATGCGGCGCAGGCGAACCACCTATGGGGAGCATCTCCCCGACTTTATCTGAGGTTCGAAATGCGTGACGCGTCGGAAGATCGTGGGTTGGGGATGACCGAGAACGGGGCGGCCTCCGATGCGCTCGTCGCGGGGGAGAGCAGCCGTCGTAACACCGTCCGGCGTCAGACGCGGGAGAGGTCCATGGACGCAAGTGATGCGCGTCGTCAAAGACTGGAAGCCTTGCTCAGCCTGGCCCGAGTGGCTCGTGGCTGGAGCCGCGCGCAGCTCGCGCGGTCTCTGGATCGCGACCCCACCAAGCTGGTGCCCGAGAGCGCGAACCCGAAGATGGACTATCTGGTCCGTCTGTCGGACGTCCTCGAATGGCCGGTGGGCGAAGTGATCGAAGCGATCTGGAGCGGCGCTGGTTCGGCTGGGCAGGCCGCGCTCGACTCGCTGGGGACCTTCGAGCAGTACAACGAGCAGATCGCCGATGCGGTCCGAGCGGCCAACTATCGCAAGGTCGTGGACCTGTCTCAGAAGATGTTCCAGGTTGCGCGGTCCGGCGACGAGCGGGCTCACGCCTGCATCCGCGAGGCCGCCGGCTGGGACGGCATGGGACGCTATCCCAAGGTTCTTGAGGCGGTGCGTCGCGGGCTTCAGCAGGGGCCGCTCTCGACCCGTCTGCGGCTGGTCCTGCAGGCCTCGCTGGCCAACGCGCAGTACACCCTGTGGGATCTGACCCCGGCTCTGGGCACCAGCGAAGTGCTGGTCCGGTGGTACGAGAACAATCCTCCCGCCCAGCGGCACGACTGGAAGCGCGTCGCGTACGTTCACTACGTGCGCGGCAACGCCCATCGCCGGCTGATGTCGCAGGAGCCCGAGAATCTCAAGCAGCACGCCGAGGCGGCCAGGGCCGACCTGACCAAGGCGTTTGAAATGTACTCATCGCTCGCGAAGGAACTTCGCGACGATTCCCTCAACGGCGTGGCCAACACCTGCCGCGGGGGCATGTTCGAAGTTGACGTTGAACTCGGGGCGCGCGACCCCCGAGTTGCGGTCCAGGAGATGCTCGACACGCTCCAGAGCTCCACCGGTCTGGCGGGTCACACCGCCGGCGACTGGGTTGAGTCCTGGGGTTGGTGGTGCATCTTCGGGTCCAACATCGCCCTGCGGCACCTCAAGGGCCGTGAGCTGCAGCAAGCGATGAGTGTCTTCACATCCACGGCTCTTTCGGTGGCTGACCGGCTTGATAACTGGGCCATGCGCGAACGTGTCTTTACCATCCAGTTTGCTCTGCACAACTTGATGGTCGACACGACTGGCCTGGATCTGGCTTTCACCATCGATGACGACGAACGCAGCCTCATCAGCGCGACGATGGGGCGGTTCCCAACCTTCCGGTCGACCGGCTGGAAGATCCTCGAAACTGCCCGAGTGGTGCAGGGCGCCAAGGAGACGAACGGATGGGCAGCAACCTAAAGGCGTTGATCGTCGGCGGATTTGGTGCCGCGGTCATTGTCGGTTTGACACCGACTGCGCTGGCGAACCCCGCTCTCAAGGGGGTTACGGGTCACATCGACATCCCGGAGATCGCGGGCGTCGGCAACGGTCCAAAGACTCCCGGCTTCGCCGACGGGCTCGACTTCATCGTCGACCCCGAGATGAACGGGCCGATGAACCTCGATGAGATCTTGCTTCGGCGCGACTGGGATCGCAGCCGCCTGCAGGGGCTCCGTGGTGAGTTCGGCGCGCCCGGTTCGCCCGTCGCGGTGCCCGATGGCGTCGGCACGGTCCCGACCCCCGGCGCTGTCGGTCTCGGCGTGATCGGTGCTGGCCTCCTGGGCCTCCGCCGGCGTCGCGACTGATCTCGCGAGCGGTGATCCAAGCGACTTTCTAGCAGCCCCGGCACGCGGCCGGGGCTGCTTTGTTTTTAGCCCGATCGCTGCGAATCGGCATTGCTCGCGAGCATCGGCCCGGGTGATTCGCATCCGCAGCGCCGCGCCTTGACAGCGGCCGCTAACTTGGGTGAGATGTCTGTGTTGTGGGTGGTCGCGCGTGTCGAGTGGCTGCGCTCTCACCACATCGCGCCTCTGAGCCACTCCTCAAGAGTGGGGAAGGATGCACGTGTGCGCCCAGTCATGAGGACATCGACGGCACTGATCGCTTCTCTGGCCGCTGCGGGGAGCGCGTGGGCCCAGCAGGATGTGCAGAGACGCATCGAGCGGGCCATCCGCACGGCCGACCCCGCCGAACGGCTGAAGGCCGACATGACGCTTGGTCTGTCCGAGCGCTCGGTGCTGGATGTCGGCGGCTACACGGCCCTCACGTTCGTGCATCTGAATGATTCGAGCGACAACAGCCGCCGGCTGTGGCAGCCCGAGGTCACGCTCTACGGGCGGTCGGTGATCGACGGCGCGCACACGTTCTTTGCCCGTGCCCGCTTCCAGTACCAGGCCTTCAGCGAGGGCGACTCGTTCGATGGTCGCGGCGACGACTGGACCACCCCGTTCCTCGACCGCTACTGGTACGAGTTCGACATGAAGCGAGCGGCCGCCGCCTACGAAGGCCGGACGATCGATGGCAACATCAACGTGCGAGCGGGCCGGCAGTTCGTCGACTGGGGCAACGGTCTGGTGCTGTCGGAGAATCTGTACGCGGTCCGCCCGACGTTCGAGTACGAGCGTTTCAAGCTCGAAGGGCTCGCGGGCGTGACGCCGGGCGATGAGAGCGTGACCGACTTTGATGCCTCGTGGAAGGACTTCGACAACGATGTCTTCCGAGGTTGGTTCGGCGGGAAGCTGAGCTACCGGACCAAGGCCGCTGACGAGTTCTACGGGTTCTTCATCCATCAGGCGGACTTCAACGGAGACCGCGACCCGCGGCTGGGAGTCGGCACGGTCGACTTTGACTACGACTCGTCGTACCTGGGCATCGGGGCCGACGGCTCGTTCACGAGCAACCTGATCTATCTCGCCGAGTTCGTCTATGAGTTCGGCGAGAGCCAGTCCGACCCTCTCCGCGGGGTGCAGTCGGGCGAGGACATCAGTGCCTGGGCCGCACGCGGCCAGCTCACCTACCTGCTGGGTGATGCGTGGAGCACGCGGTTCGAGTACGAGAACATCTTCGCCAGCGGCGATTCCAACCGCCTGACCACCTCCGACACGGTCGGTGGCAACCTGGCCGGAAGCCGGGACACCGCGTTCAACAGCATGGGCTTCGTGAACACGGGCCTGGCCTTCTCGCCCAGCCTGTCGAACATCATGACCTTCCGCCTGGGCGCATCGACCTTCCCGTTCACCGCGGTCGACGGCTTCCAGCAGTTCCAGGTCGGTATCGACCTGTTCGCTCTCAACAAGATGGACCCCAAGGGGCCGATCGACGAGCCGACGAGCGATGATCGCTTCCTGGGCTTCGAGACCGACCTTTTCATGAACTACCGCATCACCAGCGACCTGGCGGTGACGGCCCGGTACGGTGTGTTCTTCCCCGGCGCGGCGATCGCGACCGAGACGGACACCCGTCACTTTGTCTTCTTTGGCGTGACGCTGTCGTTCTGAAGGAGTTGACACCGTGGCGAAACTGCGACTGCTGATGATTGGCCTCTCGCTGGCCGGGCTCTGCGCGGCCGGTTGCGAGCGGACCATGGTGGCCCAGCCCCTTGACCCCGCCGTCATGGCCGGGACGCCCGATGCCGCGATGGAGTTCTGGCACTCGTTGCCCGGCCGGTCGGCGGTGACCAACTCCGAGGGCCTGCACGGCGTGCTGCTGCTCGCTGACGGGACCGACACCAGCGAGGGCTACGACGCCCGCGTCGCGACGCTCAAGCAGCGAGGCTGGCTGGAGTCGGGGTTCGACGAGCCCGAGAACATGGCCATGCAGCGCGGCACGCTCGCCAAGGCGCTGGTGCACATGATGGATGTTCGCGGCGGGGTGATGATGCACCTGACGGGCCGGTCTCCGCGTTACGCCGCGCGGGAACTGGCGTATATGGGTGTGATCCAGCCCGAGACGACCTCCAACCAGGTCATGAGCGGGCTTGATTACCTGGCGGTGATCAGCAAGTCGCAGGACTACATGACCACCGAGGCGACCAAG
>JBIPMO010000065.1:0-12841 GCA_044369085.1 Phycisphaerales bacterium | reverse complement strand
CTCGCGACGAGCCGCCATCTCAACCAGTTCAACGCTCGCCTCGGAATCCAAGGTCTCTCTCACCTCCCGAGCCACGAGCATCCGAACGTAATCCCCGCCGGGCCCGAGCGTGATCACCGGCTCATCGCCCGATTCAATCGCTTCCAGCACCGTCCCCACCGGGCCGGCCGGGCTCGCTGAACCAACTGAGCCAGCCACACCAACTGAACGAGCCACACCGGCCACACCAGCCACACCGGGCACCGCACGCAACCGCGCAGCCCGTCCGGCCTCCGAGTCCTTGCTTCCACCGATGGTTTGCTTGGTCATCTTGCTCATCCCTGATCGCAAGCCCAACTTCCGAACCAAACCGCTCCACGAAGCATCGCCGCGCCACCAGCCACACCGCTCCACGACGCATCCCGGTACAGGGCGGTGAACATGCCCCAAACCGCTGCCGACGCTCTGGCCTCGTCGTCCCCGAGCGGACGCCCGCCGGGCGAAGCCCCAGGTTCCTGTCCCGCACCCGCCGATTCCACCACGCGAGTGCCGAGCCACCAAGCAAGTCGAATCGATCACATCACATCGATCCGCCGCGATTCACAACCATTCACAGGACGATTCACGCTCATCTGAGTGCCGCACATCAAACGAACCGCGGCGTCGTCTTTCGCTTCGATCCAGTCACCAATCCGCACACCGGCGATCCGGCGTGCCCGCGGCCCGTGCCGCTCGAACCCTGCCTTCGATCCTCCTCATCGGCTGGACCGTTTGGAATACATTACCCTAGCAACCGCCTCACGGCAAGTGGAAGTTCGGATTATTTTGGGTTGCCCGATCCGCCATCTCCTGCCCTACTCAAGTCATTAACCAGAAGCCATTTGCATCCATCCAACGACCGCATTTCCCATTCATCACCAGCGAAAAACTACTCGTTCACCTTCCCCCGCCGAGCCAGCTTCGACCCCTGCCGCACCACCGCTCGCCGAACCTCCAGCAGCATCACCTCCGCCTGCACCGTGTGGGCGGGCAGCCCGGTCGTTCGGCACAACTCATCGATGGACCTGGGGGTATCAAGCGCTTCCATGATCTGCCGCTGCCCAGCGCTCATGCCCGCCGTCCCGACGGATGCCGAATCAGCAGGCATCGCCGCGCTGGCCCCCCGAGCGCCCGTCCCCGCGTCCGACTCCGACATTCCTGCTCCAGGCCCCGATCCATCCGCCTCCCCACCCGCTCGCTCCGGATGATCAAACAGCGAAGCCAGCGCTGCCCCCGGCGCAAACCTTGGCTCGTGCGTCCCCGCGTGCAGGTGCCTCGCCGCGATCTCCAGTGCATCGATCACATCCGCGGGCGATGTCGCCATCGCCGCCTCACCCTTCTTGATCAGGTCGTTCGACCCCTCGCTCGCGCGACTGTCGATCCGCCCGGGCACCGCGAGCACCTCGCGGTTGTAATCATCGATCGCGAGCCGCGCCGTGATCAACGCCCCCGATCCACGCGGCGCCTCGATCACCACCACCCCCAGCGACAGCCCCACGATGATCCGGTTCCGCGCAGGAAAGTTCTCCGCCGACGGGCCGACACCGATCGGCAGCTCGCTCAGAATCGTCCCGCCGCTCGCCACCACCTGCTGGAAAAGCTCCGCATTCTCGGGCGGATAGCAGTGCCCCAGCCCGCACCCCAGCACCACAACCGTCGGAAAGTTCAGCCTCGCCGCCGCCCGGTGTGCTGCCGAATCCACCCCGCGAGCCCCGCCCGACACCACCACCAGCCCCGCCTGCGCAAGTGCCGTCGAGAACCGCTCGGCCTGCTCGACCCCGTAGTGCGTGCAGTGACGAGACCCCACGATCCCTACCGGAAATGTTCCAACCGGTGTCGGATCCGCCCCGCGCACATAGAGCACCAGCGGCGCATCGTGACACTCGGCCAGCAACGGCGGGTACGCCGCATCCCCCAGCGCGATGATCCGCGCGCCGAGCCGCTCGGCCGAAGCAAGCTCCCGCTCCAGCGCCTCCTCAGACTCGCGCATGCTCTCCCAGATCCGCCGAGCATTGGTCGCCCCGATCCCCTGCACCTTCTCAAGATCGCCGGGCGTCGCATCGAACACTCCCCGAGCCGACGAGAACGCAGTGATCAGCCTCCGCCCCAGCACCGGGCCCACACCCTCAACCAGCGTCAGCCGCAACAGCGCACGAGATGCATCGCTCGCGTTCATACGCGTAGCATACCGAACGAAATCCGATCGGATCAACCCCCGTTCCCCGCCTACGTACACTCGCCCGCCATGACCCCCGTGACCAACGCCAGCGCTGATCAACGCCGAGCCCTCGCGCAGATCGCCGAGACCACCCGCCTGCTCGGTGTCGATTTCCTCCCCATTTCCGCCTCCACCACAAGCAAAGCCGCGGCAACACCTGCCCGCGAGCCCGCCGCCCCCGCCCGGTCTCAATCCCCCGATCCCTCCCTCCCTCGATCCCCCTCCACCTCCAAAGCCGCCGCCCTCGCCGCCCTCCGCGCCGAGCACGATGCCTCATGCCCGCACTGCACCACCGTTACCTACCACACCCAGACCGTCTTCGGCGATGGCGACCCAGATGCTCGTCTCATGTTCATCGGCGAGGCTCCCGGCGCCGAGGAAGACCGCCAAGGCATCCCCTTCGTCGGTGCTTCGGGCAAAAAACTCAACGAGATGATCATCGCCATGGGCCTCTCGCGCGAGACCGTCTACATCGCCAACGTCCTCAAGTCGCGCCCGCCCGACAACGCCACCCCCACCCCCGATGAGGCCGCCAAGTGCGGGCCTTACCTGCTCCGCCAGATCCAGATCATCAAGCCCGCCGTCATCGTCACGCTCGGCAAGCCCGCCGCCAACTTCCTCCTGGAAAACCGGGATTCCATGACGAGCATGCGCGGCCGCTGGTTCGAGCACCACGGCATCCCCGTCATGCCCACCTTCCACCCCGCCTACCTCCTGCGTGCCTACACCCCAGAGAACCGCCAGAAGGTCTGGTCCGACCTGAAGGCCGCCATCGCCAAGCTGAACGAAGCCGCCGATTGAGGAAACTTCCCACAGTTTCGTGCCCGGCCCCCTCGATTCAATGACACACCCCCATCAGGCGAGGTCGCATTGATCCGTGGATCCATGCGAAATGCGCTGCGCTCCCGCTCGCCATCGGCCGTAGCGACGAACGAACGAAATCCGCACGTCCGCAAATCCCCCCGCCGCTCCCCCAAAACCGCCCCCCTCCCCGAAAATCCCGAGAAAACCAACAACAAACCGTGAAACCCACGCTCCCCAATGACGTATCTAACAGTGCACAGCCTCCACATTCCCCACGACCCCCACGAGGCCCGGTAGGTCAGTACAGCTGATCGCCGGGCTTTTTCGTGCGCCAAGCACACTCCGGGCCACGCCTTGGATGAAGCCCGGCTGCCCGCGCTCACAACCGCGCCAGCCACCTCGCACACCACCATCGCTGATGCGCTGATGGTCACGATCCCCACGACCGGTCGATCCGCGCTCGGGACGCGGCCTTCCACCATCGATGTGCGCGCGCCGATGTCGCCGGCCGTGGCGAATCCACGGCCGATCACTGAACTATTTTGAGGCAGACCGGCCATACGTTGTGGTTCAACGTGGCATTCTTGTGCACGCCCAAGCGACGTCGCCCGTTCATGCAACACACAATCGTGGTTGATATGCAACTTCATGCACGATGTTGCGCGCGCAAAGCCGAACATATCTCCCATGGTGTCAACATCTTCCAGCGCAACGCTCCCACGGATACGCCGCCCGAGCAGCATGACCGAAAGATCCCTGAAACACAGCACGGACCCCCATAGCCCGCTCGCCGAGCGGCCGACGCTCGGCCCCACCCAACCGCCACGCGCACCCACGGGCCCGCCGCTAGGCATCTCCTTAGAACGAGCCCGATCCCCGATGCCGCTCGCACATTCACTCCAAGACAGTCCGCCGTGGACTGAGTGAGTTCAACCACCGCTCCGAGGCCGACATGCGCGCAACAATGATCCAGCCCATGCCCGTACAAGCGGCTCCAGCTCTCTCCGCCGCGGTCGACCGGGCCGAGCACGCTCGCAACGATTCGGGCCAACCGGCACGCACGCTCGACGAATCGCGACGACCCAAAGCGCAGCGCCGAACGCCCCCGCCCGCGACCCAATCCCGGCCGCTCGCCCCGGCGACACGGCCGATGCAAGCCGGCGAATCCCGACCCACGACCACCCAAGACCCATCGATCAACCGCGACTCGCTCGTCACCGCCGAAACCGCGAGCGACTCCGCCACCGCGCCCGCGAGCGACATCGACCTCCGTCGCCTTCACACCAAGGCCGACCAGCTCCGCACCATCCTCGACCGCGCTGCCCTCGCCGACATCCCCGATGCCGACCAGCGCCTCCTCCGAGCCGTCTTCGAGCGCGGCATGTCCGTCCAGGATCTCGCTCTCTCCGCCTGCGCCGGCTGGACCCCCGAGAGCGGTTCGACCGGCCGAGATCACGGTGTTGAAGCGATCCCCCAGCACTGCGCATCGGAGAAGACCTCCGCCCACCGCCCGGATCTCCGATCTCCTCCTTCACACGCCGCCTCGCTCGCACGCTCGCTCCGGCGAAGAGTCCGCGCCCTCACCACACGACTCGCTGATCCCCGTTTCATCTTCGTCCTGAGGCATCAGCGCGACTGGCCCCCCAAGCGACGAGCCGTCGCCCGTGCCTGCATCATCCTCGGCCTCTCGCAACGAGCCGCCGCCCACGAACTCCGCCTCACCCTCCACGATGTCCGCCAGGAGTTCCACACCATCCAGGCCCTCTATCAAGTCAAAGCGGAGGCATCAGGCAACAGGCATTAGACATCAGCTTCATCACTTCGCAAGAGCACGAACGCTCGCGAGCATCGCCACACCATCACATGAACCCACTCTGCTCCCTAGTCCCTAGTCCCTGATCCCCGGTCCCTTCTTCCATGCCCCGACACTCCCGAGCATCCCGACACGCCGCCGCCACCCTCGGCCTCAGCCTCGAATGCCGGCACCAGCCGCTCGCCACTCGACCCTTCCACCTGCCTTCCCCTCGATGCCTCGATGGCTTGATGCCTCGATGCCTTCCCCCCCTCACCCTCATCCGCGGGCCATCAGGCTCGGGCAAATCCACCCTCCTCCGCGCCCTCACCCAGCACCTCCGCGCTGACCGCTCGCGGCCGCTCATCATCCGCCCCGATGCCATCACGCTCGCCTCACGACCCTGCATCGACCTGTTCCGAGCCCCGGCCGACATCGCCATGCGAGCCCTCGCCCGCGCCGGCCTCGCCGAGGCCGCCTGCATCCTCCGCACACCCCGCCACCTCTCGCAGGGCCAGCGAGCCAGGCTCCAACTCGCCCTCGCTCTGCACCACGCCGACATGCATCACGCCCGGGCTCCGCGCACGCACACCCTGCTCATCCTCGATGAGTTCGCCGCCAGCCTCGACCCCGACACCGCCGCCGCCGTCGCAACCCTGCTGCGCCGCCGCATCGATCAGTCTCCCGCCCCCACTCCAGCCCCCGCCCTGCGAGCCATCGTCATCACCCACAGCGAGGCAGCCCAGCGCGCCCTGCGCCCGGACCTCACCATCACCCTCGACCTCGCGCACCGCATCTCGATCTCCCGCTCGCCGCAATCCTCCAACCCAGTCAGCGCGCCACACCCTCCACGCCTCGCGCCCGCCACCTATCACATCACCCTCGGCACCGCTCGCGACTACCACCACCTCGCCCACCTCCACTACCGCAACCACGACCCCGCGACCATCATCAGGGTCCTGACCATCAGGCGCCGCGGCGAGCCCATCGCCGTCCTGGTCATCTCCATGCCCACGCTCAACGCCAACTGGCGCTCGGTCTTCTGGCCCGACCTTGACCCCGCCATCACCCCCGACCGCCGAGCCTTCGCTCGCCGCATCAACGATCCACACACGGGTGTCCGCTGCATCTCACGCATCATCATCGACCCGCGCTTCCGCTCGCTCGGCCTCGCCACGCGCCTCGTCGCCCACTACCTCAACGACCCCATCACCCCGCGCACCGAGGCCCTCGCCGCCATGGCCCACCACTCACGCTTCTTCACCGCGGCGGGCATGCGCGAGCTCCACATCCCGCCCACCACGCGCCACGCTCGAATGCTCGACCTGCTCCACCACGCCCGCATCCAGCCCCACGACCTCAGCACCCCCACCGCAGCCTACGAGCGAGCCCGCCAGCGCCTGGGCGAACCCCTCCTGCACCACGAACTGCAGCGCTGGCTCACAAGCTCACCACCATCCACGCGAAGAAGATGCCCGCCACCACGCGACCTCTTCCGCCTCGCCGCCCAGCAACTCGCCTGCACCCCAGTCGCCTACGCCAGTGGATGAATGGGTCGAAGAAGGGACCAGGGATCGGGGATCAGGGACCGGGGACCAGGGATCAGGAAGCAGGAAGCAGGAAGCAGGAATGACAAGCAAGAAGTGAAGCAGCAGCACATCGAGCCATGCGCAGCATTCTTCCGCACCGCATGCCCACTCCCTGTTCCTCGATCCCAAATTCTTGCTCCCTGGTCCTTGCTCCCTGCTCCCCTCTCCCTGATCCCTGGTCCCCAGTCCCCGATCCCTTCCCCCTGATCCCTGGTCCCTTCCCCGTCCCCCCCGCACAGGAGCGAGACCGGAGCCACCAGCATGCCCCGCTCGCCATCCAAGCCTTCGAGCCCCAAGTCTGCCGATGACCTCCCCCACCCGCTCACCTTCTTCCTCACCCAGGCCCAGCGCAGGCGAGTGATCGCCGCGCTGCGAGCCCTGCACCGCGACCGCATCACCGCCCTCCACCGCGCGCTGCGAATCCAACCCGGACCCGCAGCCCTCCCCGCTCGCCCCGACACCAAGGAGCGAGCATGACCATCACATCCACCCCCACCTCCACATGCACCGACGAGCAGCTCATCGAAGATGAAGCCGCACTCGCCGCCGAGCTCGCGCGCCTCGCTCGCAAGACCGCCCTCGCCCGAGCCCGCGCAGACCTCGCCCACGAGCAGACCCGCGAGTCCGCCTGCCGCGCCCTCCAGCGAGCCTTCAACAACGATGAAACCGAAGACCCGCTCCGCAAGGCCGCCAACGACTTCCTCAAACTCGCCCGCCCCGAACCCCCGGAACCCTCGCAATCCCCGACCACATCAGCATCCCCAGAGCCCGCGAGCCCCGCGCGACCGCCCACCAAGCCATCAACAACGCCAACCCCACCCGACCCCGACACCGCCCACGACATCCTCGAGCGCCTCTTCCACACCAACACCCCGCGAGCTGCGCCCGACCACGGCGAAACAGCCCGCGCCGCATCACCCAGCACGCTCGGCCCTGACGCATGACACACATTCAAGCCCCGCTCGCGGTCACACCGCGCACCCCCGCCGCCCTCCACGCCTGGCTCCGCCATGTCATGGATATCGATGTCCCCATCACCACCCTCGATGACTCCGCCGCTTCGCCCTTCGATTACCTCTGCTTCACCTTCTTCGAGCACCTCCGCCCGCCCTCGGCCTCGCCCGATTGCGTCGTCTGGGCATCGCGCGGCGGGGGCAAGACCTTCTACGCCGCCGTCGCCACGCTGCTCGACCTCATCTTCAAGCCCTCCATCGAGATCAAGGTCCTCGGCGGCTCGCTCGACCAGTCGCGCCGCATGCACGAGCACCTCCGCCGCTTCATCGAGCGCCCGCTCTTCCGCCCGCTCGTCGATGGCAAACCCACCGACCGCCGCACCCGCCTCGTGAACCAATCATCCGTCGAGATCCTCGCCCAGTCGCACACATCCATCCGCGGCACGCGCCCCCAGAAACTCCGCTGCGATGAGGTCGAGCTCTTCGACCCCGATGTCTGGCGAGCCGCCCAGCTCGTCACCCGCTCCAAACTCTGCGGAATCCCGCCGGGCCAGTCCAACCCCATCCACGTCCGCGGCACCATCGAGGCCCTCTCCACCATGCACAAGCCCCGCGGGCTCATGACCACCCTCATCAACACCGCCGCCCCCATCCCCCGCATCACTCAACTGCTCCTCAAACCGCAGCCCGCAACTCCGACGACACGCCCGACCGCGACGATCACTGCAAACGCATCCACCACCACCGCAACCACGTCAGACAACACGCCCGCCTACTCATCCACCAACTCATCCGCCAACTCGTCCACCATCCCCTGCCTTGAAGATCTCAAATCTCAAATCTCAAATTCTCCGGCTTTCCCTCCGCCCACCGCCGACCCCGCTGACCCCAGCGACGTCAATCCCGCGCCACCTCACCGCCCCGCGACCCCCAACCCCGATGCCCCCCGAGCCCTCTTCCGCTGGACCACCATCGATGTCCTCGAGCATTGCCCGCCCGAGCGCCTCTGCGACACCTGCGAACTCTTCGATGACTGCCAGAGCCGCGCCAAACTCCCCCGAACCTCGCCGGGCCACCTCACCATCGACGATGCCATCATCCTCAAGCGACGAGCCGATCGCGCCTCCTGGCAAGCCGAGATGCTCTGCCAAACCCCACGCCACTCCACCGCCGTCTTCCCCGAATACGACGAACGGGCCCACCTCCTCATCATCGAGAACCCCCGGCAAAGCAAGCCCGGAACGACCGTGACGGGTGCCCCCGCACCCTCCACCCTCTCCCCTATCCCCTCCCTCCCGCCAATCCTCGGCATGGATTTCGGCTACCGAGGACACACCGCCATCCTCTGGGCCCACCTCACCGCTGACCAAACCCTCATCATCACCCACGAGCGAGTCCTCACCAACACCTCCCTCGATGACCACATCCAAGCGATCACATCCGGCAACCCCAACCATCGCTCGCCAAAAGCACACGCCCCAGCCACAACCTCCTCCGCGTCAAGCGCCTCAGCCCCGAACTCCCTCGCCTCCGATTCCGCTGCTTGCTCTCCTGCGTCCCCTTCTGCTTCCTCTGCTGCTCCTTCTCTTGCTTCCTCTGCTGTTTCAAATCTCAAATCTCAAATCTCAGATCCTGAATCCTCTCTGGAATCTCAAATCTCAAACCCCGCCCCTCCCACCTCTCCAATCTCAGACCCGCCCCTCACCAACTCCCCCCTCCCCCGCCCGGCGTGGATCGCTGCCGACCCAGCGGGCAACCAGCGCTCCATCCAATCGGGCGTCTCCCCCGTCCACCACATGCGACAGCACGGCCTCATCGTCAAGACCCCGCGCCTCCCGCTCCACGAAGGCCTCGAGCTCATCCGCCGCCGCCTCGCCCCCGCCATCGGCTCGCCCAGGCTCCTCATCCACCCCCGCTGCACCCAACTCCGCGCAGCCCTGACCAACTACCGCTACCCCGACTCGGCCGCTCGCGACAACACGCCGCTCAAGGATGGCCACGACCACCCCATCGATGCCCTGCGCTACCTCATCACCGCCCTCGACCACCACCACACCATCACCGTCCAGCGCTACTGATCACGATGCGCATGTCTCTTCCACTCGACTTCTACCCCCCGAAGCCCACGGACCCAAGTCCGTGGGCAAAACGCACAACGCGGCGGCCTAAGAGCGATGCAAGGCGGGCAATCCGGTGCCAAGCCTCGGCGCTCTCGGGCCGCCGCGTCGTACGGTGTGCGTCCGATGCGGTGTCCGTCGAACTGAAAGCAGCATGCACCCGGTCAAGGGCGCACGCCGCTCGGGTGGTTATTCATCAATCCGCTGCACGGGCAGCGGGCCCGGAAGCTCTTCCGCCGTCGCGAACCGCCGCGCCCCGCGACCCACCGTCAGCCGCAGAACATGCACGATCCCGACCAGCACGATCAGGCTCACCGCGCTCGCCCAGCCCGCCGATGCGAAGAACTCGGTCGTCCGCTGCGCGATCCCCGTGCTCACCAGAGCCGAGGGCTTCTCGGTCCCGGTCCACGCCATCAGCGCCTTGACCCCGAGCATCGTCACCCACAGCGTCGACAGGATCGCCCCGATCATCATCCAGTTGAACGCGATGAACTTCCAGCGCTCCAGCGTCGAACGACCCTGCACCAGACGGTACAGCTCGTTGACGGGCATCCAGAACGCCATGAACAGATAGAACAGTCCGCCGATACCGGTACCAGGAAGTCCCACAATCATGGCTCAGTGCCCCTTCTCGAAGAACGCGAGGCGGTTCTTGGTCAGAACCTCGCGGTACAGTGCGACAAGAACAAACCACGCGTTCACGAAACGCAGAACGAAGAACCCCGGGATCGACGCCAGCGCCTTCTTCACCTCGCCGCGCTGGTGCGCCCGGTACAGCACCGGGATCAGCACCGCCGGGATGTCAACCACGTACCCCAGCAGGAACAGCGGGCTCACGAAAATCGCCAGGAGCGGCAGCAGGACCAGCAGAGCCAGCGACGCGATCGTCGCGTCCCAGCAACCGATCGCCACGATGTTCCGCAGGAACGGGACGTGGAGCACCTCGCGCCAGTGGATCTTCACGCACTGGAAGAACCCGCACGACCACCGCCGAAGCTGCTTGCTCAGGAAGTGAAGATTGTGCGGCTCGATCGGGTAGCACACCGCGTCGAGCACGAACCGCACCTTGTGCCCGTTCATGTACATGATCCACGTCAGGTCCATGTCCTCGGCCACCGTCCGCCGCGGCCAGCCACCCGCCTCGCGCAGCGCATCCGTCCGGTACACGCTGAAGCACCCCGAGGCCAGCAGCGGACGCTCGTAGTAGTCCTGGATCGGCTTGTACAGCCCGAACGCGAACAGGTACTCGATATACCGCCCACGCTCCCAGATCGTGTTCACGTTGCGCGGCAGCACCATCCCGCACGCCGCCGCCACCCCCGCCTCATCGAACGCCTTCATCAGCTTCTCGAACGCCCCCACCTCCAGCGTCGTGTCCGCATCGATCGCCATCGTGTACGGCGTGTCGATGTGCTCCAGAGCGTAGTTCAGCGCGCTCGCCTTGCAGCCCTGATTCTTGGGCGTCCGCAGCACGCGAACACCCAGCGATCGAGCGATCTCCCCCGTGTTGTCCGTCGAGCAGTCGTCAACCACGATCACCTCATCGGGCTGCAGGCTCTGCGCCAGCACCGACTTCACCGTGTCGGCGATCGACTTCGATTCGTTGTACGCCGGGATCAGAACGCAAAGCCCGGTCCTCCGGCGGCGGGCCGTCGGCGTCGTCTGCGGACGCGTCAGGGTCTCCGCCGCCGAACGTTGGATCGTGGCGGGCTGCGGGAACGTCAATGTCGTCGGGCTGAGTGCGAACGTGGTCATAAAGAATGTGGTCCTGGAGCGTCCGTGCAATGCGCGAAGCATGTTGAGGGGGACCGCCCCGACGCGACAAACCCATCGCGTGGACCGTGCGCGGGACCATCGCCGGCGAGGCGAGGCAACGCACAACAGCAGAGCGGTTTGGAAGAAGTCACGGGCCGCGGGTTCGGTGACGAGTCAGCCGATCCAGGTGTCGCGCGGCACTCAGCCGCTTCACGCCACTCATCGCTACGTAACAGGGCAGCGCGAGAGCCGAGCGGGACTGCTCAAGTATACGGAACATTCGCCCTCAAGTTCCAGTCAAACCCGCCACATCCCGCGCTCGGATTCCGTTTGGGTCCCAAAACCCTTCGCCACCAACGTCATCCACTTCGGATTCGGTACTCCTGCCTCCCCTACCCCTTCTCGGCGGGATGGGCTTTCAACCCGTCTCTACCAAGCCTCCTTCTCGTCCATGCCGCGACAGCCGCCCCGACCCTCCACCCGGATCTTTGCCATTTGGCCATTTGCCCATTTGCCCTTTGCACATTTGAACTTTCCCCCTCCTCCCCATTCTCCTCCGATACTCCCCACCAATGTCCTCCGAGCACTTTGTCCGCCACGCACGAACCTTCGCGGGCCTGACCCTCATCAGCCGCGTGCTCGGTCTCGCGCGCGATGCCGTCATCGTCCGCACCCTCGGAGTCTCCGGGCTGCAGACCGCCTTCAACATCGCCTTCCAACTCCCCAACACCTTCCGCCGCCTCTTCGGCGAGGGCGCCCTCTCCGCCGCCTTCATCCCCGAGTACGCCCAGACCCTGAAGCGCGATCCCGAACTCTCCCACCGCTTCGCGAGCCTCACCATCGCCATCATGTCCATCGCGCTGGGAGCCCTCGTCCTCATCCTCGAACTCATCCTGCTCGCCGTCCTCGCACTCGCCACCCTCAGCGACAACGGACGCATCGCGCTCATCCTGCTGATGATCATGCTCCCCTACATGCCGCTGATCTGCATCACCGCAGCGCTCGGCGGCATGCTCCAGACCCACGCCCGCTTCGCAGCCCAGGCCGGCGCACCCATCATCCTGAATCTCTGCATGATCGCCGCAGCGCTCGGCACCGGCTGGATCCTCAAACTCCCCGCCACCAGCACCGCCATCGCCGTGGCCATCTCCGTCACCATCGCGGGCTTCCTCCAGACCGCCTGGTGCCTGCGCGATCTCCGCGGCATCATCACCTGGTCCCGCGCCTTCCACGGTGCGAGCCACTCCGTCCGCCGCATGTTCAGGAAGATGGGCCCGCTCGTCCTGGGCCTGGGCACGCAGCAGATCGCCACGCTCATCGAATCATGGGTCATCCTCGCCTGGCCGCTCTACTTCGGCGCCACGATCTTCGGCATCGCCTACCCGCTCGATGAAACCGCCGGCGCAGCGCTCGTCGCCGCCCAGCGCCTCTACCAGTTCCCGCTCGGCATCTTCGGCATCGCGCTCGCTACCGCCGCCTTCCCGCTGCTCGCCAAGCAGGCCGACGAGCCCGACAAGTTCGCCGCCACCCTCCGCCGCGGCATCCGCCTGGCTCTCTTCATCGGCGTGCCCGCCACGCTCGGCATGATCTGGGTC
>JBIPMO010000284.1:0-4041 GCA_044369085.1 Phycisphaerales bacterium | reverse complement strand
GCCGCTCCCGTAGGCGCTCGTCACCTGGCAGTAGCCAAAGAGGTTGCACACGGGCAGCAGATCCTCGTGCAGGATCTTGACGCACAGGCGGTTGTCGGCCTCGCTGGAGTTGTCGCCATCGCTGAAGTGGAACACGTAGATGTTCCACTCCAGCGGGCTGTAGCGCTGGGCGATCAGGTCGCGAGCGGCCTGCAGCGCGCTGCTGATGCGCGTGCCGCCATCCTCGCGGATCGAATAGAAGGTCTGCTTGTCAACCTCCCGAGCGGCCACATCGTGCACGATGTACCGGCTCTCGATCCCGTCGTAGTTCTTGCGGAGCCAGGTGTCGATCCAGAAGGATTCCAGGCGCACCAGCTCCTTCTGCTGGTCGCCCATCGACCCCGACACATCCATCATGTAGATGATGACGGCGTTGTTCTGCGGCTTCTTCACCTCTTCCCACGAGCGGAAGCGCAGGTCGCTCTTGATCGGCACCACCACCGGGTCATCGGGGTCGTAGGTGCCGCTCATGAGCTGGCGCTTGAGCGCCTCGCGGTAGGAACGTTTGAACGAGCGCAGAGCGGCCGGGCCGACGGTGCGGATGCTCGAATACTTGTCGCGGATGGCCGTCAGCCGGCTCGCCCCGCGCGGCTGGATGCGCGGCAGCTTGAGCTCCTCGGCGAGGATCTCGGCCAGTTCATCGATGGAGACATCGACTTCGAGCAGGTGCTTGCCCTGCTCGTCGCCGCCGTTGTTGCCGCCCCCCTGCCCCTCGCCCTCGCCCATGCCGACCCCGCCCGAGTTATCGCCGTAGCGGAAGGTCGGGGTATCGATGTCGTGGATGGGGATGGAGACGAGGCCGCGCCCCTCGCGGCCGATCAGCTCGCGGCGCTGGATGAACTTGCGCAGGTCCTTGCGGATACGCCCCTTGACGATCTGGCGGAAGCGCTGGTGGTCTTGTTCGATCCTCGCGACCATGCGGAACCTCTGGGCCGGTGGGAGGCCGAGGCTGGCGCGCCCGGCTCCGGAACATCGATCCGTGGCCCGATTGACTGTACGGACGATGGCGTGGAGAGGTGCGTTCAGACGTGTTATAGGACTATAATGCTCTGAGACGCGGCCCTGCGGCGCTTCTGCGGCCTTCATGCTCGGAGTTGCCTACGGAGGCGATTATCCGAGGCGAGGGGTTACACTCGCGCACATGGCCACAGACGATGCAAACAAGCTGTGGCGCACCAGTACTCTGGGCGTGGAACTGGCGGCAGCGATCATCGGGATGACCTTGGGGGGTTACCTGATTGATGCTTGGCTCAAAACCTCGCCCATTGGCTTGTTTGTCGGCTTGGCACTGGGATTCGTGGGTGGCGGAACCAACTTCATTCGGCGTGCTCTGGCCGCCAGCCGGTCGGAAAGCAAGGCGTTCAGCGATGCCCATCCTCATGGGCTGCCCAAGCCGCCGAGGCCTCGGGCGGAACCTGGGAAGACCGCTGAGTCCATGTTCGGCCGGACGGTGATCGAGGACGACGAAGAAGAAGATGGGGACCGCGATGCCCGATCAAAATACTAACTCTGCAACACCGGTCGTCGAAGCGACTACGGCCACGAAGCGGCCGCTGCCGAGCTATGGACTGCCGCTTTTCAGGTTGATCGGGGTTGGTGCGGCTGGTGCGGTGATGATGGGCTCTCTTGGCTATCTGATCGCGCTGGCGATGAAGCGACCCGGCGGCGGGTGGGCGGCGCTGCTGGGTTTGATGCTTGTGATCGGGGTGTATTCGGGAGTGATCGTGTCGCTTCGACCGTGGATTGTGCGTCGTTCTGACCGGTGGCCGATCCTGCTTTTCGGGGCTCAGGGAGGGGTTCTCTTCGGGGTGCTGTTCGGCGGTCTTTTGCTATACTCGGCGACTCGCCCGGACGCGGTCGTGTTCGGGCTCGTAGTTGCCGCTGGGTTCACCGCCGCGGTGCTCGGCATGGCCATCGTTTACGGGCAGGTTGCCCGTGTTCACGAGGCCCCGCCGTCCGCCTGAGCGATGATCCCTCCGGATTGTTGTGGTGGCGGTCGCTGTGAGCGTCCGCATGGGTTTGAACGCTTCGAGGATCCGACGACGATGTCAGTTTCACTGCTGCTAGCCGGCGCCGGCGACCCTCTCAGCCACGTGCTGGACAAGCCCAAGTTCTATCTGTGGGGTCAGCCCGGGGACCTGGTGTACGCATCGATCTCGATGAACACCATCACGATGGTCGCGGCGGCGTTCCTGATGGTGGTTTTCCTGCTGAAGGTCGCGCGAGCGATGCAGACGGGGCCCGAGTCTTCCGGGAACGAGCGGTACATCACCAAGGGTCGGTTCAATCAGGTCATCGAGGTGATGATCCTGTACATGCGGGACAAGGTGGTCCGCCCGCAGCTGGGCGAGGCCGGGGACAAGTACCTGCCCTTCCTGCTGACGATTTTCTTCTTCATCCTGTTCAACAACATGCTCGGGCTGGTGCCGCTGATCGATGTTCAGTACATCCTCACGGCGTTCACCCGCGGGCAGCACGAGACGACGGCCTGGATCGGCGGCACGGCGACGGGCCGATTGGCAGTGACGGCGGCGCTCGCGACGCTGGCCTTTCTCTTCTGGCAGTGGAAGGGCATCTCCGAAGGGGGCCTGGGGAACTGGTTCAAGCACTTCCTGGGCGGTGCCCCGTGGTACGTGGCGCCGGTGATGGTTCCTGTCGAGATCATCGGCGTGTTCGTGAAGCCGATCGCGCTGACGCTTCGTCTGTTTGCGAACATGACCGCGGGGCACATCCTGCTGGGCATTCTGATCGTGTTCACGGCGATGGCTCCGGCGGGGATGGGGGTGCTGTTCGGGGCACCTGTGACGATCGCGGCATTCATCGCGGCGGTGGCGATCTTCTTCCTCGAGATCTTCGTGGCGCTGCTGCAGGCTTTCATCTTCACCTTCTTGACGACGCTGTTCATCGCGCAGCTCGCGCATCACCATCACGACGACCACGACCACGCCGAGGGCCACGGACACGGCTCGGCTGCATGAGAGAGTCCACTCCCGCGGCGGCGTACCCGTCGCGGACAACGAATCGAACCCGTTTGAACCAGGCGAGCCCCCGGAACCCCGCGGCCGCCGCACTCTTTGGAGCATGACGACGATGAAGATCTCTCGCACGACTCTGATCGGGATGACCGGCGCCGCGGCTGCCGTCGCTTTCCTCGCGGTTTCCCCGGCGATGGCGGCTGAAGCCGCCGGCGCCACCGGCGATGCGGCCAAGAACGGTCTGGCGGTCATGGGCAAGGGCATCGGCGGCGGTCTGGCCGCGGGCCTCGCGGTGATCGGCGGCGGTCTGGGCATCGGCCGAATCGGCGGCTCGGCCGTCGAGGCGATCGCCCGTCAGCCCGAGGCCTCCGGCACGATCGGCACCAACATGATCATCGCGGCGGCGCTCATCGAAGGCGCGACGCTGTTCGCGGTCGTCGTCGGCCTGCTGGGCGTGTTCCTCGCCTGATCCTTCGTTCGGCCGCGCCGCCGGCGATTCGCCGGACGGCGTCATCGAATCAATGCCCCGCTTCGCTGCGGGGCTCGGGCGCGTGAGTCACGCGGTCGAGCTTCGCAGCGCCCGGCTTGTCGGCGCAGACTCAGGTTTCTTTCCTCATCCATCGGAAGTGAAGCGATGACCAACACCCGTGCACGCATGCTCGTGGCCGCCGCAGCCCTCGCCGGGACCGGCGCGCCGGCTCTCGCCGCGTCGGGGGGCAACCCTCTGGCGTTCGACATCTTCCAGTACGCGATGGCGATCCTCGTCTTCGTGGTGGCGCTCGTGATCCTGTCCAAGGGCGCGTGGCCGAAGATCACGTCCGGGCTTGCCGCTCGCGAGGACAAGATCCGGTCGGAGGTCTTCGCCGCCGAGCGTCTGCGCAAGGAGGCCGACGCCGCCAAACGCGACTTTGAAAAGAGCATCGCCGAGGCCCGCGCCGAGGCGCAGCGCATGATCGAGAGCACCCGCGCCGAGCAGACCCGCCTGGCCGCCGACCTGCGGGCCAAGGCCGAGATCGAACTCAACGAG